>CANLWQ010000131.1 GCA_947494405.1 Comamonadaceae bacterium
GGACAGGGCCTCCTCACTCAGCAGATTGAGTTCGGCTTCGCTCTCCACATTGAAGCAGGCGATTCCCGCATTCAGCGCTTGACGCATCTCGGCGCGGGTTTTACCCACGCCAGAAAAAATCACTTGATCAGCTTGTCCACCGGCGGCCAGCACGCGGCTGAGTTCACCGCCGGAGACGATGTCAAAGCCGCAACCGGCTTTGGCAAACACTTGCAACACCGCCAACGAGGAGTTGGCTTTCATCGCGTAATGCACCTGTGCGTTGCGCCCCGCGAAAGCGCGTTGGTAAGAGGCTAAAGCGCCCAGCATGGCGGCTTTGGAGTACACAAACAGCGGTGTGCCGTATTGCGCAGCCAAGCTTGACAAAGCGATGTCTTCGCAAAAAAGTGCGTTATCGCGGCGGGAAAAAAAAGGATGCCCTGGCAGGGTTGGGGTGGTCATGGTTGGGAGGGCGTGGGGGCTGGGGTGTCGGGGCGGGTGTCTGGCAACAACACCTGCGGGAATATGGCGCGTTCACGAGCTTCAGGGTCGGTGGGGATGAAGAGTGCGCCCTTTTGACCACAAGCCGCCAAGCCTAAAGCCATTGAAAATAGAAAGATGGTTCGCTTGCCTAGAATCTGCCATGTCATGGTTGAAATTGTAGCCATCCCTTCCACTCTCAATGAACGCGACCGCACACCCAATGACAGATACAGAATTCATGAACCACGCCGAAGCTTTGTTGAGTCGGTTAGAGCAGCTGTGTGACAGCTTGAATGACAGCACCGATGCCGATATCGACAACCAGCGCAGCGGCGGCATGATTACCCTGACTTTCCCCAACCGCAGCCAAATCGTGGTCAATCTGCAAAAGCCTTTGCAAGAGGTTTGGCTGGCAGCGCGCAGCGGCGGGTACCACTACCGTTTTGATGGCCAGCATTGGCAAGACACCAAAGGCCAAGGCGAGTTTTGGCGGCAATTGGGCTTGGATGCCAGTGCCCAAACCGGCTTGTCTTTGGTGTTTGAATAAGCCGCCCTGAGGCGTCTTATTCTTTAAACAGATCGAGAATTTTCTTCTTCTCTGCGTCGGCGTTGTTTTCAGCTTCAGCGCCCGAGCCTTCAATGCCCATGCTGGTCACGCCCGTGGTTCGGCTGAACTCTTGGAAAAACCAGTCATTGCCCTCAAACACCACGCCGGCAGGAACAGACATTGAAGTGACAGGCACATTTTTCAGTGCATTTTGCATATAGCTGATCCATACCGGCAGGCTCAGTCCGCCGCCGGTTTCACGGTCGCCGAGTTTGCGCGGCGTGTCGTAGCCTATCCACGTCACTGCGGTGAGCGTGGGGTGGTAGCCGGCAAACCAAGCATCCATGGAATCATTGGTGGTGCCGGTTTTGCCGTAAATATCGTTGCGCTTTAAAACTTGCTGCGCGCGCGCGGCCGTACCCGAACGGGTTACCTCTTGCAGCAAATGGCTCATCACAAACGCGTTGCGCGGCTCAATTGCGCGGGAGCGTTCATCAAGCTCGATAGGGGTGTATTGCCACAACAATTTGCCTAAGGGGTCGGTGACCTTGGCGATCAGGTGGGGCTTGACCAAAAAACCGCCATTGGCAAACACCGAGTAGCCAATAGCGACTTGCATGGGCGTCACCGAGCCTGCGCCCAATGCCATTGTCAAATAGGGCGGGTGGCGCTCGGGGTCAAAACCAAAACGGCTGATCCAATTTTGTGCCTCTTTGGGCCCCACGGCTTGCAAAATTCGAATAGACACCATGTTCTTGGATTTAGCCAAGGCGGTTTTCAAGGGCATGATGCCTTCGAACTTGCCGTCGTAGTTTTTCGGCTCCCAAGCTTGGCTGCCGGTAATGCTGGCATCGAAAAATAAGGGCGCATCATTGACCTGAGTGGCCGGGGTAAAACCTTTTTCCAGCGCAGCCGAATAAATAAACGGCTTAAAGCTCGAACCCGGTTGACGCCAAGCTTGGGTCACATGGTTGAATTTGTTTTTATCAAAATCAAAGCCGCCTATCAGAGACCGGATAGCGCCGTCACTGGGGTCTAGCGCGACAAAAGCCCCTTCAACCTCGGGCAGCTGGGTCAAGGCCCAGTCCCCTTTGGCGGTTTTGGCGACACGCACCACAGCGCCAGCGCGCAGCTTGATATTGGGCGGTGCTTTGTCAGACAAGCCGGATTGAACCGGCTTCAAGCCGTCTCCCACAATTTCCAGTACCTCGCTGTTTTGCCGCATCACCCGCACTTTTTTGGGTGCGACCTCTAGAACCACAGCAGCCAATAAATCGCCCTTGTCGCCGGCGTCAATCAAGGCTTCATCAATGGCGTCGTCTAACTCGGCTGCATCGGTGGGCAAGGTGATGAATTTCTCGGGGCCACGGTAAACCTGACGCAACTCATAGTCCATGATGCCGCGGCGCAGTGCTTGGTAAGCGACTTCTTGGTCATCGGCTTTGATGGTGGTGTACACATTCAGGCCGCGGGTGTAAACATCGGTTCCGTATTGCGCGTACATCAGTTGCCTGGCCATTTCGGCTGCGTAGTCGGCGTGTATGTTGTTGGGTGTGGTGACGCTGCGGATTTTCAGTTCTTCAGCCTTGGCGGCTTCAGCTTGCGCTTGGGTGATGAAGCCGTTTTCTTGCATGCGCTCAATGATGTAGAGCTGGCGCGAGCGGGCTCGCTTGGGGTTGTTGAACGGGTTGTAGGCCGAGGGCGCTTTAGGCAGTCCGGCCAGCATGGCGGCTTCGGCGATGCTTAAGGTTTGTATGGGTTTGCCAAAATAAGTTTCCGCTGCGGCGGCAAAACCGTAAGCGCGGTGGCCTAGAAAAATTTGGTTTAAATAAATTTCAAAAATTTGGTCTTTGCTCAGCAAATGCTCGAGCTTATAGGTCAACAACAGTTCATAAATTTTGCGGGTGAAGGTTTTCTCAGAAGAGAGATACACGTTTCGCGCAACTTGCATGGTGATGGTGGACGCACCTTGGCTTTTGGCGCGACCCACATTGGCCAAACTGGCACGCGCCAAACCAATGTAATCAACACCGCCGTGTTGGTAAAAACGCGCATCCTCTATAGACAAAACGGCTTGTTTGACCACATCAGGTATGTCTTTGAAAGGCACCAGTTTGCGTCGTTCTTCACCGAATTCGGCAATCAATTTACCCTCGGCCGAGAACACCCGCATGGACAGCTTGGGTCGGTAATCGGCGAGATCGGAGATGTCGGGCAACTGCGGGTAGGCCATGGCCAACGCCACACCCACGAGCAAAACCAAGCTCAACAGGCCAGCCACGCCCAAACCTGTGGCCCAAGCGAAAAAGCTTGCCAACACTCGCCATAAAGGGTTGGAAGAGGACTTGACCGGCTCAGCCTTGGGGCTTTCAGAAGGCTTGGTAGGTGGGGGCATGGGTTGGGCTTGCCGCTTAGGGGCTGTGAGAAAGGGAGAGTGGATTGTAAAAACTTCGTCAGTGCAGCTTAACCCAAGGGTTTGAAACCAGATTTACAACCTGTTCGTTTGAACCCACAGGAGCTTTGATGCGCAAACTCTTTCCCCGTTCCACCCGCCGCAGTTTGGGTTTGGTGATGCTTGCCGATGGCTTGGCTTTGGCCCAAGCCAGCGCGCCCGCCCAAGGACCCCTGCATATTCAACACTGGCACTGGCTGGCGTTACAAGACGCGCCCCAAATGCAGCACAGTGAGTTGACGGGTTGGCCCGACCCCAGCTGGCTGCGCGTGGCGCGCCAACAAGCAGGTTGTGCGGCCCAGGACGCGGCGCTGGCCATCGACGAGGCGCGGTTGCGACGCTTTAGCTTGCAACTGCAAACTGGCTTGAATGTGCGCGAGCAGGTCAAAGCGATTGAGCTGGAACTGCAGCAGCAATTGCCTTGGCCGCTGGCAGACACGGTTTGGGACTTTCACAGCTTAGCTGCGCCCAAGGGGCCCTCGTCAGCCGAACCCCATCAGCGTCCCGACTGGCTGGTGGCAGCTATGCAAGCGCAGGCGGTGCAGCATGTGGAGGTACTGGCCACCCAGCGCGCTTGGGTGGCTGCTTGCGAACACTGGTGCCGTGCAGCAGGCTTGTGGCTGGTCCGTTTAGAGCCTGCTTGGCAGGCCGAGCAGCGCTGGCAACGCCAGCCACAGCTTGCCAGCGATGCAGCCGCACAGTTGTTAGCGCCAGAAATACAAGCGCGGGTAGGTGGTTTGGCTTTGGGAGTGCTTAAGCCATGAGCACACTGAATTTAGTGCCTTGGCGCGAGCGCCAGCGCTTGCTTGCTTTGAGACGCTGGCAAGTGGGTGTTGTGTTGGTTGCCATCGCCACAACGCTCACACTGCTGGCCATTGACCATGTGTTAGCCCACGCCAACCAACTACATGAAGCAAGGCTAGAGGTCTTGCATGTACAGCAGCAAGCGCTGCAGCAACAACTCACCGAAGCACCTGTGTGGCAAACCCGTGAGCGCCAAGCCCAGCAATTGCAACAGGCTTGGCCGCGCTGGCAACAACTGCAGTTGCAAGCTTGGCAAGCTTTGACCCATTTGCTCAGCGTGGCGCCACATGGCGTGCAAGTCATACATGCCGAATGGCGCGAGGGTCAATGGCGCTTGCAGGTTCGCGCCATGCATTGGCACTATGTACAGCATTGGCAAACACAGTTGCAAGCCCTTGGCGTGCATGTGCGCGGTCAGCCTACTGTGTTGAGCAGTCACTTGTGGCGCTGCCCTCAAGGTCGTTTGTGGCGCTTAAATACCTATGAGCTTGTGTCGTCTTCCTTGGAGGAGACAAGCTCATGAAGCTGCACTGGAAATTGTGGAACACATGGTGGCCCCAGTGGCGCAGCCATTGGCGCGTCTTGCATGCATGGCCCTTGTCTGCGCAAGCTGTCTTACTGACCATCTTGACCTTGTTGATGAGCGCGGGCTTGAGTTGGCAGGTCTCTGGCCCCGCTTGGTCGGCTTGGTGGCTAGCCCAAGAGCGTGAAGCACAAGCCCAGGACAGCTTGGAGAGCCTGCAAAGGCAAGTCAAGCAGCACCAATTGCGGGTGGCCGCGCTCAAAGCCATGCCGCATCCCACAGGCGAACATGTGCCGGCTTGGCTGGCACTGTCTGCCAGTGGTTTGCAAGCCAATGCTTCTTTGAAAGCGCAAGTGCTGGCCAACGCCGGCGTGCAGGTGCAGACAGCCGATGGCTCGAATCAGCAACTGTGGGCTGGCAGCTTGCCCCGCTTGTTATTGGCTTGGCAAAGTCTTGCTGAGTGGGCGCCTCAAGCGCGGGTGAGCGGTTTTGTTTTGAAGACTGATTTGGCTGAGTCTGCCACCCAAGCCTTGCCCTCTTTGAGCTTGACGCTGCTTACCCGCGAAGATACAGAGCAAGCCTTTAGCCGATGGGCAAACCTTTCCAAGACCTATATGCATGCACCTCAGGTCTTGGAAGCTGCGCCGCCCAAGTTGAGGTTCAACCCGTTTGACGCCAAGTGGTTGGCAGGTGGCTTACCGCCTCTTGCTCACGCCAGCAGTCAACGCAAACTGCCAGATGCAGAGTTGTCCCAGTGGCAGTGGCTGGGCGCGCTCAGCACGCCAGAAAAATCCAGCGCTTTGCTGTCCTTGGAGGGCGAGCTTTACGCTTTGACACCCGGCCAAGCGCTGGGGGCCGATGGCGGCGAAATCATGCAGGTCAACCCAGACCATCTGGTGCTGCGTGAATGGCATATCAATCACCAAGGCCAATTACAAGCGCAGTTCACCCGCTGGCCCAAGCAAGGAACACCATGAAAACACTGCGCGCTATGCTCATTTATGTGTGCTGCTTTGTCGCTTGGGCTGCGCAGTCGCAGACCTTGCCGTTGTTCAGCGGCGCACCCATGTCCATGAATTTCCCCAAAATCGAACTGCGAACCGCCTTGCAGCTGATTGCCGATTTCAGCGGTGTCAATATGGTGGTGTCTGACAGCGTGAGCGGCAGCCTCAGCCTGCGGCTCAACCAGGTACCGTGGGACCAGGTTTTGTACACGGTGCTGCAAACCAAGGGCTTGGGTCAACAAACC
>CANLWQ010000132.1 GCA_947494405.1 Comamonadaceae bacterium
AAACACAAATCCGGCTTGCTCAGCCGCATCCGCCACCCGTTGGGTGACCACGCCAGCTTCAGTGGCGATGGTGGCAAAGGCATGCTCAAGGCCAGGCAATTTCAGCATTTCTACCTGACCGATTTTTTGCAATTTTTCGGTGTTGATGACCACACTTTTCCATGTGAGGGGCACAGCCCCACCGGTGTAGCCCGTACCACCACCCCGCGGCACGATGGTCAGGCCCAAATCGATACAGGCCTTTACCAATCTGGCCATGTCAGCTTCGCCATCGGGAGCGAGCACCACGAACGGGTATTCCACCCGCCAATCGGTGGCATCGGTGACATGCGAAACACGACTCATGGCATCAAAGCGTATGTTGTTGTCATGGGTGCATTTGCGAAACACTTTGCTGGCTTTGGCGCGCAAACGAGACACCTCTGCAAAACTTTGGGCAAAAAGTTTCACCGCTTGCAAGGCTGTGTTCAACAATCCCGTCACCATGGCATCGCGCTGAGGGTCTTGCATAGCGTCGCGGCGCTTGTCGATTTCATTCAAGCGATGCTGCATGGCCTGCACCAACAACTGACGGCGCCTGGGGTTGTCCAGTAAATCGTCTTGTAAATAAGGGTTGCGCTGAACCACCCAAATATCGCCTAAGACTTCTAAAAGCATGCGCGCTGAGCGACCGGTTTTGCGCTCTTGCCGCAACGTCTCCAAGGTTTGCCAAGCCGGCAAGCCCAACAGGCGAATCACGATTTCCCTGTCGGAGAACGAGGTGTAGTTATAGGGGATTTCCCTAGATTGCTCGGCGTCTTGGTCAGCCCCTAACAACGGGGGCAAAAGTGTGGGTGCATTCATAAGTAGAAAGCAATAGTAACCTAGGGCAATTTCAGCTGCGCCAGGCTTTGAAAAATACCCATTGCAAAGAGGCGCACACCACCACCAAGCCAGTGTAGGTCAGCATTTTTCCGTCTTGCCCGCCCCAAACCAGTCCGGCGACAAGAACGGCCACGCCAGCTACACTGTTCAAGACAAACTGCAACCAAGGTTTGAACATAGCGGGTTTGTGGCGCCATAAAAGCTGGCTAACTGCCCACATCCATGCCGCCATGAAGACCGCTGGCGCTAAAAAATTGGCCAAGTGAACAATAAGCGACAAGGTATCCATAGAGGAATTTTATAATCAGGCTATGTCAGTATGGGCGCTAGGACTTAACCACACGACCGCTCCCTTGGATTTACGGGGAAGGTTTGCGTTTGCTATTGAGCAAGTCGGGCCCGTGCTCGATGGCTTGAAACACAGCTTTGGCTCGCAAACCGAAGCCACCATTCTCTCTACTTGTAACCGCACCGAAATTTATTGCGCCTCGCAAGAAATTGCCATGCCCCAGACATTGCAATGGTTGGCGCAGTCCGGCGGTGTGAGCCCCGACAGCTTGCAAGACCATATTTACACCTTGGTGGATGATGAAGCGGCCAGACATGCTTTTCGAGTTGCCAGCGGGCTTGACTCCATGGTCTTGGGTGAGCCGCAAATTTTGGGACAACTGAAAGACGCGGTGCGAGTGGCCCGCGAAGTGGGCGCTTTGGGCAGCACCTTGCACCAAATGTTTCAACGCTCATTCGCTGTAGCCAAGCAAGTGCGCAGTTCAACCGAAATTGGCGCGCACAGCATCAGCATGTCGGCGGCCTCCGTGCGACTGGCGGCGCAGTTGTTTGAAGACCTAAGCAAAATCAATGTGCTGTTTGTGGGTGCCGGCGAAATGATTGAGCTGTGTGCCACCCACTTCGCTGCCAAAAACCCCAAATCAATGATGGTGGCCAACCGAACTCAAGAGCGCGGCGAGCGTTTGGCTGTTCAATTCAAAGCCGATGTCATGCGCTTGGCCGACTTACCCGACCGTCTGCACGAGTTTGACGCCGTCATCAGCTGCACCGCCAGCACCTTGCCGCTGATTGGTTTGGGCGCTGTCGAACGCGCCCTGAAAAACCGCCGCAACCGTCCTATGTTCATGGTTGATTTGGCCGTGCCACGCGACATCGAGCCGGAGGTGAAATCGCTGCGCGATGTTTACCTCTACACCGTTGACGATTTGTCCCAAGTGGTGCAAACCGGTCAAGCCAGTCGGCAAGCGGCGGTGGCCGAGGCCGAGGTCATCATTGACGCGGGTGTGCAAAGTTTTGTCAATTGGCTAGACCAGCGCAGCGATGTGCCTTTGATTCAACAACTCAACCAGCAAGCTGAAATGTGGCGCGCGGCTGAGTTGCAAAAGGCACAAAAACTGATTGCCAAGGGCGAACCTGTCGACAAAGTGATGGATGCTTTGTCGAAGAACCTGACGCAAAAAATGCTGCATGGCGCCATGTCAGAGTTGCACTCAGAAGACAGCGCCACCCGTCAACAAGCGCGCCAAGCCATAGAACATTTCTTTTTGCGCAGCTCGCGTTAGCTGGCGCTACCCACCCATGAAAACTTTCATGCGCGCTCAGCTTGAGCGTTCGGTACAACGTTTGTCCGAGCTGGATTTCTTGTTATCCCGCGAAGACATCATGCAAGACATGACGCAGTTCTTGGTCTTGTCGCGTGAACACGCCGAGGTGGTGGCACTGGTTACGCCCTATCAAAAATGGCTTCAATACCAACATGACTGCGCCTCCGCGCAAACCATGCTGCTAGACCCTGACGCCGAGGTGCAAGCCATGGCGCAAGAGGAAATCAGCAACGCCGCACCTGCCATCTTGGCGTTGGAAGCGCAGTTGCAGCGCATGCTGCTGCCCAAAGACCCGGATGATGCGCGCCATGCATTTTTGGAAATTCGCGCAGGCACGGGCGGCGACGAATCAGCATTGTTCGCCGGTGACTTGTTGCGCATGTACACCCGTTATTGCGCCAACCAAAACTGGCGGGTTGAGGTCATCAGCGAATCCCCTAGCGAGTTGGGTGGCTACAAAGAGGTGGTGATTCGCATTGAAGGCACCAGCGTTTATGGTGCGCTCAAGTTCGAGTCGGGCGGTCACCGCGTGCAGCGTGTGCCGGCCACAGAAACCCAGGGGCGCATACACACCAGCGCTTGCACGGTGGCCGTGCTGGCCGAACCCGACGAGCAAGAGGCCATCAAAATCAACCCCTCCGATTTGCGTATAGACACCTTTCGCGCCAGCGGCGCGGGTGGCCAGCACATCAATAAAACCGACTCTGCCGTGCGCATCACCCACTTACCCACCGGCATCGTGGCCGAGTGCCAAGACGGACGCAGCCAGCACAGCAACAAAGCCCAAGCCCTGCGGGTGCTGACTGCGCGCATCCAAGAAAAAGACCGCAGTGAGCGGGCTGCCAAAGACGCCGCCGAACGCAAAAGCCTGATTGGCAGCGGTGACCGCTCTGACCGCATACGCACCTACAACTTTCCGCAAGGGCGCTTCACCGATCACCGCATCAACCTGACGCTGTATAAATTGTTGGCCATCATGGAAGGCGACTTGGGCGATGTGGTGGAGGCTTTGCAGGCTTATGAAGCCGCCGAGCAGCTCGCTCAGTTGGAGGGGGCAAGCTAAGATGTTCTGTCCATCGGTGCCAGAATGTCTTGAAGGGATATTGATACCATGACCTCGCCCAACCAAGGTTTGTACCTTTTCGAAAAGTTCGATGTAGGCGTGATCCACTTGGATGCGCAACGCAGCGTCTTGGCCATGAACGACTATGCACGGCGGGTCTTGCCCGTGTCCGACAAGCAGCCGTTTGACAAATTGGTCACCTCGTTTCACCCCGAACGCTCCAAGGCCAAGGTAAATTTTTTATTAGACGAAGCCTCGGGTTGCCCCATGGCTAATGCAGTGCCCATGACCATGATCATCAACATCCCCGAGCAGGTGTTGCTGATCAAGGTGAGTCGACTGGGCAACGAAAAAAATGAAACCACGGGTTTTGTTCTGGTGTTCTATGACGTCACACAGGTGGTCGGTCAGGAACAAGCTTTAACCGAACTTCCTGCTCGCAATATGCGTTTATCGCGCATCCCTATGGTCTCCAACCAAAAAGTCTCCTTTGTCGACACAGGGGATGTCTTGTCGCTGGAGTCTCAAGCGCACTACACCCGAGTGCTCACACGTGAGGGCTACCATTTTTGCAATTTGAGCATCGGCGACTTGCAACTGCGCCTAGACCCCGCGCAGTTCATGCGGGTACACCGCTGTTTCATCATCAATTTGCAGGCGGTACAAGAATTGGGCCGCGAGGGCAGCAAGACCCATGTGATTCTCAAAGGCAAACACAGCCAGCCTGTGCCGGTGTCGCGAGCAGAAGTAGGACGCTTGCGCGAAGCACTGGGCATCAGTTAAGACCATTTGGGGCCTAGAGGCTAGGGTATGTCCTAGCTGTTTTGGTGGTCGGTACATTCCCTGATTGCGACAACTCAGAAAACTTGATCACGTCATTTCGTGCTTAAAAACTACTATTTCGTGCAATAAATAGACGCATAAAAGATAAAAACCTTTTAAACCTCCCATCTTGCGCATAAAAGGCATTTTGACGAATACTGGACAACTGCTTTTTATACAGAACCACAGGAGACAAAGATGATTCCACCGCGTTTTGAATACCACGCGCCCAAAACCGTCGGTGAGGCGGTTGCCTTACTTGGCCAATTGGGCTCAGATGCCAAGCTGCTGGCCGGCGGCCACAGCTTGCTGCCCATGATGAAGCTGCGCTTTGCCCAGCCCGAACATTTGATCGACATCAACCGCATCCCCGAACTCAGGGGCATTCGCGAAGAGGGTGGCACGATCGTGATCGGTGCCATGACAGTGGAAAACGAGTTGATTAACTCGCCCATTTTGCAAGCTAAAGTGCCGTTGTTGTGCGAAGCGGCCAAGCTGATTGCTGACCCCCAAGTGCGCAACCGCGGCACCATAGGCGGCGACATCGCCCACGGTGACCCCGGCAACGATCACCCGGCGCTGTCCCTGGTCATCGAAGCATCCTTTGTGCTCGAAGGCCCCAAGGGACGCCGCACCGTGGCCGCCGACGGCTTTTTTCTGGGCACCTACATGACCCAGCTGGAAGAAAACGAGGTCATGTGCGAAATACGCGTGCCCGCTTTCGCAGCAGGCACCGGTTATGCCTACGAAAAACTCAAACGCAAAACCGGCGACTGGGCGACCGCCGGTTGTGCGGTGGTCATTCGCAAAAATGGCGACCAAGTCAGCCATGTGCGTATTGGCCTGACCAATGTCGCCCCCACGGCACTGCGCGCCGAAGAAGCCGAAGCGGCTTTGCTAAACAAGCCCTTCAACGCGGCCAATGTACAAGCCGCTGCGGCTGCAGCCATCGCCATTTGCAACCCTGCCGAAGACCTGCGCGGCGACATCGAATACAAGACCGCCATGGCCGGTGAAATGGTCAAGCGCGCCCTGAACAAAGCCTGGGCGCGCTGCGCCTGAACCCCAAAGGAAACACACCATGACCAAAAAACTCATCACCGTCTCCGTCAACGGCAAAAAGGAAGAAAAAGCTGTTGAGCCGCGCACCCTGCTGATCCACTTTCTGCGCGAAGAACTCAATCTGACCGGCGCGCACATCGGCTGCGAAACCAGCCACTGCGGTGTTTGCACGGTGGACATCGACGGCCAATCGGTCAAGTCCTGCACCCATCTGGCCATTCAGTGCGACGGCTCGGAAGTGCTCACTGTGGAAGGCCTGGCCAACAAGGGCGTGTTGCACGCGGTGCAAGAAGGCTTTTACAAAGAGCACGGTTTGCAATGCGGTTTTTGCACCCCCGGCATGCTGATGCGCGCCTACCGCTTTTTGCAAGAAAACCCCAACCCCAGCGAAGACGAAATTCGTCACGGCATGGCTGGCAATCTGTGCCGCTGCACCGGCTACCAAAACATCATCAAAGCCGTCCAGTACGCCGCCAAAAAATTGCAAGAGCCCGTTGCGGCTTGATGCTCACCCTTATTTGATCGGAGACACACATGAACGCACCGGTACTGACTGTAGAAGCCCGCGAACTCGCGTTGGCTGGCATGGGCGCCTCGC
>CANLWQ010000133.1 GCA_947494405.1 Comamonadaceae bacterium
CACAGCCCGTTTCACCCAAGAGCAACAAGCTAACCGGCGTAGGCGCCAACTTGGCGGCGTGTGCAATTTGTGCGTCGAGCATGGGGTCGCCGCCCGACAAGGCGCCAAGCGGCGCGGGTATCAAAACGTCTTTGTCACTTGCCGAGCTTTGTGTGGCTTTGCCCAGGGTTTTGCGCGGTGCAGAAACCTGCATAAAGAGCAGCCGCTGATCGACAACAGTGGTCACAGTTTGCCGTGCATAAGCGCTTTTGAATAAGAAGCCCTCTAAATCAGTGCCGCCAATTTCCAGCAAGCTGTCGAGCTTGGCGCCCAGCAAGCTGGGAACTTGATGCGTTTGAAAAAACTCCAAGGCTCGGCGGTTATGACCAACCACCTCGGCGCGCTCGTTGAGCGCCAGCAGCAACTCGGGATCAACCTCCAAAAAATGGGGGGCTGCTGCCAAGCGCAAAATCCAATGGTCTGAAAATTGATTCAGAAAATAAGCGTTTTCAATTTGATGGGTGTAAATGCGCACCAGCTGCAGCGCAAAGTGCTGACTTTGCTTTTGCTCGGGCGAGTGCAGTGCCGACAAATCCAGCACCGCTTGTATGGTTCCGGTGGGTCCATAAATGGGGGCAGCCGTGCAGGTGAGGGGGATGTGCATGGCATCAAAATGATCGGCTTGGTGAACCGTCAAGCTCTGACCGGTAGACAAGCATGTGCCCACGCCATTGGTGCCGGCAAATTGCTCGCTCCACAGCGCGCCAAGATACAAACCGGTTTTGCGCAAGCTGGCATCCATTTGCAAGTCGCCAATGAAATCCACTGTGACGCCCTTGGCATCGGTCAACAACACCACATAACCCAAACCAGACACTTGTTGGTAGAGCGCCTCTAGGCCATAGCGGGCAACCCGCATCAGCCCTTCAATTTGGTCTTGGTGTTCGCGGTAACGCTCATGCGGCAAGATGATGGGCTCTTGCATGCGCGTGGGGTCGAGTTTGTGGTCACGCACACAGCGCAACCATGACTGGAGAATGACATCATCATGCGCAAGCGCGGCGTCATCAAGCGCTTGCTGGTGCGCGACTTGAATGACCTTCTCGATATGCGAGCGCTGCAAGGCATGCATGGATACATTGCTCCCGATGAACATCCTTCTGGAAAAGACACTTTGTCACGCAGTAGACATAGCCACCCCTGAGGGGCGAATTTAGTTTCTTCAGCCTTTGTGTGTCAATGCTCTTGTACCCGCCCTAGGGTTTGCCCGCGCGCTGATACAGCGGATTAACCTTGGGCAAATTGGCCTGTATATCTTTGATGCGGGCGCTGCCTGAAGGATGGGTGCTGAGCCACTGCGGCGGCGCGCCTTTGTTGGCGGCATCCATTTTTTGCCAAAGTGTGACGCCTGCCTGCGGGTTGTAGCCGGCGCGCGCCGCCAATTCCATGCCCACCAAATCGGCTTCGCTTTCGTCTTCGCGACTGAATTTCAAGGTCAATAAATTCGCGCCTTGCTGGGCCACGGCGTCGGTCAAACGCGGGTCCACGCCGAAATACGCCGAGGCCAAAGCGCCTCCAATTCTGGACAAGGTACTGGTGGCCATGCTCTTGCCCATGCGCTCGCGGGCATGTTCACGCAGAGCGTGGGCGATTTCATGCCCCATCACCATAGCGACTTCGTCGTCGGTGAGTTCGAGCTTGCTCAATATGCCGTTGTAAAACGCAATCTTGCCGCCAGGCATGCAAAACGCATTGATCTGATCGGAGCCTATGAGGTTGACCTGCCAAGCCCAGTCTTTGGCGCGCGGGTTCCATTCATAGCTATACGGAATCAAGCGTTTGGAAATAGACCGCAGCCGCAACACTTGGGGATGGTTGTCCGGCGCCAGCGCATTTTTGTCGGCAGCTTGCTTGAGCATTTGGTTGTATTGGGTCAGAGCGCTGCCTTCGACCTCGGCGGCTGGCACGAGCTTGGTGAAATTCGACTGCTTACCTACCTCTACGCCGTCGCGGGAAAAAGCTTCCAAGCTGTAAGCGCCTGCCACGCAAAATGCACAGTGATGAAAAAAAGCACGTTTGGTCAACATAGGTCTTGTCTTTAAAGGGGTCGCACAATACAAGGGTATGAACGATAACCCAACTCCAACGATCAAGCTACCTTCGTGGCAGGACAGTTTGATGATCTACCTCAGTCCCAACAGTTTGCGCATGTTAGTTTTGGGGTTTTCTGCAGGTTTGCCACTTTTGCTGGTATTGGGCACCCTCAGTTTTCGCCTGCGCGAAGCCGGCATAGACCGCGCCACCATCGGTTTTTTAAGCTGGGTGGGTTTGGCTTATGGTTTCAAATGGGCATGGGCGCCGTTGGTCGACCGCTTGCCTCTGCCGCTGCTCACATCGCTGTTGGGTAGGCGGCGCAGTTGGTTGTTGCTGGGGCAAGCGGCGGTGATGGCCGGGATTTTGGGCATGGCGTGGAGCAACCCGCAAGAGTCGCTCACTGCCTTGGTGGGTTTTGCGCTGCTGGCGGCGTTTGGCTCGGCCACGCAAGACATTGCACTGGACGCGTTTCGGATTGAATCTGCCCAAGCGAGGTTGCAAGCGGTGCTGGCCGCAAGCTACCAAACAGGTTATCGACTCGCCATGATTTGGGCGGGTGCCGGTGTGTTTTGGATTGCCGCACGTGCCGAGGTGGGCGACTTGCCCGCGGGCACCTACCAAGACGCGGCTTGGCGCGTGGCTTATATGACGATGGCGGCGTCGATGGCGCTGGGCATGCTGACCGTGTTGTTTTCCAAAGAGCCAGCCCTTGTGGAACTGCAGCCAGCGCGTGGCTTACGTGAATGGCTGCAAGTCGCGGTGATTGCGCCTTTTGCTGAATTCATCCATCGCTATCGCTGGCACGCAGTCTTGCTGCTGGCATTGATTGGCACTTACCGTATCAGCGATATCGTCATGGGCATCATGGCCAACCCTTTTTATGTGGACATGGGCTACACCAAAGAAGAGGTGGCCACCGTCACCAAACTGTATGGCGTGATCATGACTTTGGTTGGCGCTTTTGTGGGTGGCACCATGGTGCTGCGTTGGGGCGTGATGCGGGTGCTGATGCTGGGCGCGGTCTTGAGCGCACTCACCAATCTGCTGTTTGCTTGGTTGGCTATGCACGGCCATGATGTTTATGCCTTGATTGCGGTGGTTTCAGCCGACAACTTGGCCAGCGGCATCGCTTCAGCCGCCTTCATTGCCTATTTGTCTTCACTCACCAATGTGCAGTACTCGGCCACACAGTACGCGCTCTTCAGTTCGCTGATGCTGTTGGCGCCCAAATTTTTGGCGGGATTTTCCGGTGTGGCGGTAGATGCTGCCGGCTATGCGTGGTTTTTCACGGGTACCGCCTTATTAGGTATTCCCGTGTTGTTGCTGGTGTGGTGGGCCCGTAAGTTGGGCTCTTCGGGAGATTAAAAATTAATTGGGGTCTGACCCCAATTAATTGACAGAGACGGGCACGCGAGGGGCCAAGGCGCACATCAACTCATAGCCAACAGTGCCCGCCGCCGCCGCTACTTCATCGATGCACAACACTTCGCCGGTACTGGCTTGGCCCCAAAGAGTAGCAGCAGCGCCTATGCCGGCTTGGGGTACGGGTGTTAAATCCACACACAGCATGTCAATGCTGACCCGCCCAACGGTGGTGCAAGGCTGGCCATCGATCAACACCGGCGTGCCCGTGGGCGCGTGGCGAGGATAGCCATCTGCATAGCCACAGGCCACCACAGCTATGCGCATATCGCGGGGCGCTTTGAAAACACCGCCATAGCCCACCGCGTCGCCAGTCTTCAAATCTTGGGTGGCAATGACTTGGCTGCGCAAACTCATGGCGGGACGCAAACCCCAGTGCGCTGCATCATGCAAGGGATGGTCGGGCGCGCTGCCGTACAAAGCAATACCGGGGCGCACCCAGTCGGCCGTCACCTCTGGCCTAGCACCATGGCGCAACACCGCCGCGCTGTTGGCCAAACTGCGCTCACCGGGTAAGTCGTGGCTGATGTCCTTGAACACTTGCAGTTGTGCGTCTACGCCCTGCGCGTCATCAGCATGTGCGAAGTGGGTCATCAGCGATATTTCATCCACCTGAGGCAAGGCATTCAGGCGCACCCAAGCCGAGCGAAACCGCGCTGGCGCAAATCCCAGCCGGTTCATGCCCGTATTCATTTTCAAAAAGACCCGCTGCGCCAGCTGTGTTTTATGGCGGCTGAGCATGTCGATTTGTACCTCGTGATGCACCACATGCCACAGGTCTAGGCGCGAACACAGCTCTAAATCGCGCTGCTCAAAAACGCCTTCGAGCAACAAGACCGGGCCACGCCAATCCAAGTCGCGCAATATGTGTGCTTCTTGCAAGTCCAGCACGGCAAAACCATCGGCAGCTCGCAAGCCCTCGAACACCCGCTGTATGCCATGACCGTAAGCGTCGGCTTTGACCACTGCCCATAGCCGCGCATCGCGCGAGGTTTGTCGCACACCTGCAAGGTTGTCGCGAAGAGCTTGTGTATGGATGAGGGCTTGTATGGGACGGGCCATAAGGAAGATTGTCGCAGGCTCTCAAAGAGCCTAAACCGCATGATATAACTCACAAGCACTCAGGGATTTTGTACTTCACTCCATTCTTTATGCCTTCTCACTTCAACCGCTTTCCCTGCATTACTGATTTTTTATGAAACGCGGTTTTTACACCATCATGGCGGCGCAGTTTTTCAGCTCCTTGGCTGACAACGCTTTGTTTGTGGCTGCGGTTGAGCTCATCAAGGCTGGCGGCGGCCCCGCATGGCAGGGCGCAGCACTGGTACCCATGTTTGCTTTGTTTTATGTGGTGCTGGCGCCTTTTGTGGGCGCTTTTGCCGACTCGCGCCCCAAGGGGCAGGTGATGTTTGTGAGCAATGGCATCAAGGTGGTGGGTTGTTTGATGATGTTGTTTGGCTCGCACCCCTTGCTGGCCTATGCCATTGTGGGCTTGGGCGCGGCGGCCTACTCGCCAGCCAAGTACGGCATCCTCACCGAGTTGCTGCCCGCCTCCTTGTTGGTCAAGGCCAATGGCTGGATCGAGGGCTTGACCATCGCCTCCATCATCTTGGGCGTGTTGCTAGGCGGTCAGTTGGTCGGGCCCCATATTGCCGGCTTTTTACTGAGTTTTGATTTTCCGTTGCTTGACACGCCCATAGACTCTGCGCCCGAAGCAGCCATTTGTGTGTTGGTTTTTTTGTATCTTTTAGCGGCTTGGTTCAATACCCGCATTCCCGACACGGGCGTGGCCTTGATTCCCTTGCAAGCCAATCAACAACACTCGCTGCCGCGTCACCTGCTGGCCTTGGTACCCGATTTTTGGCGCTGCAATATGCTGTTGTGGCGCGACAAACTGGGACAAATTTCTTTGGCCACCACCACCTTGTTTTGGGGCGTGAGTGGCAATTTGCGCTACATCGTTTTGGCTTGGAGCGCCGTGGCTTTGGGCTACACCACCACCCAAGCGTCTTCTTTGGTGGGCGTTATTGCGATTGGCACGGCCGCGGGCGCGGTGTTGGCATCCATGCGCACGCGCTTGAGCGACGCGCCCAGGCTGATGGGTTTGGGCATCGCCATGGGTTTGCTGGTGCTGGTGATGAACCTTATCGACAATGTGTGGGTGGCTGCGCCGTTTTTCATTTTGCTGGGCGGCTTGGGCGGCTTTTTGGTGGTGCCTATGAACGCCTTGCTGCAGCACCGTGGCCACAATCTGATGGGGGCGGGCCGCTCTATCGCGGTACAAAACTTCAATGAACAGGCTTGTATTTTGGCCTTGGGCGGTTTGTATGCCTTGTCGTCTGCGTTTGGCTTGGGCGCTTTTACGGCCATTGTTTGTTTTGGCGTGATCGTGGCGGGCAATGTGTGGCTGATTCAGCGCTGGCATCAAAGCAACTGCATTCACCACGCCCAAG
>CANLWQ010000134.1 GCA_947494405.1 Comamonadaceae bacterium
AACTTGGATGGGGCTGTTGGGGCTTGAGCCAAAAAGTTTGCCATTATATCGGTTTCAGGCGCTGTGCCAAGGCCTGGGCGCAAGCAAAGCCGCTGGCCCAAGCCCATTGGAAGTTGTAGCCGCCCAGCCAACCGGTGATATCAACCACTTCGCCAATGAAATAAAGCCCTGGCTGGCGCGACTCCATGCTTTGCTGGGACAACTCGGCGGTGTCCACGCCGCCAGCCGTCACCTCGGCTTTGGCATAGCCTTCGGTGCCTGCCGGCGTGAGCGACCACTGGCTTAAAGCCTGCGCCAATTGCTGCAAGGCTTTGTCGGGGGTGTCGGGCAGGGCGCGTTGCCAAGCGCTGTTTTGCGCCACCCAAGCGTCAGCCAAACGGCTGGGCAGCCAATGGCTGAGGGCGTTGGCAACTTGTTTTTTAGACTGTTGCTTGGCCTCTGACAAAGCCATGGCGAGATCGGTTTGAGGCAATAAATTCAGTTGTATGGGGCTGCCAGCTTGCCAATAGCTGGAAATTTGCAAGACTGCCGGCCCGGACAGCCCGCGGTGGGTGAACAGCAAATCTTCTTCAAAGACCATGCGCTGTTTGCCCAAGCCGGTGCTGATGTCTACCGGCAGCGACAAGCCCGCCAGGGTCGCAAACGGTTGCCAATCGGCTGCGGTAAAGGTGAGCGGTACCAAAGCAGGGCGGGGCGTGACCACTTTCAAACCAAACTGCTTGGCCAGCCGGTAGCCAAGGTCTGTCGCGCCAATTTTGGGGATGGACAAGCCGCCTGTGGCCACCACCACCGCCTTGGCTTGCACTTGGCCTTGGCTGGTAGAGACCGAGTAAGGGTAGGGGGCAGCGTCGTGAAACTGCACATCCAGCAGGCTGCAAGGCTGCCAGCGGGTGACCGAGCCGCCCATGGCACCAGCCTCGCATTCCCGTAGCAGCATGTCAATCAGGTCTTGGGCGCTGCGGTCGCAAAACAACTGGCCTTTGTGTTTTTCATGGAAAGCAATGCCGTGTTTTTGCACCAGAGCCACAAAATCAGCAGCGCTGTAGCGGCTCAAAGCGCTGCGAGCGAACTGCGGGTTCTCACCTAAAAAATGTTTGTGTGGCGAGCGTGGGTCTATGTCGGTGTTGGTGAAGTTGCTGCGCCCACCGCCCGAAATTCGGATTTTTTCAGCCAGCTTGGGGCTGTGGTCCAGAAGCAGCACATGCAAGCCTTGTTGCGCTGCCACCCCCGCGCAAAACAAGCCTGCGGCCCCCGCGCCGATGATCAGCACATCCACCTGTGTCATGGCTGGTTCAAAAACGCCTCTATGTGTTGGGCCAATTCAAGTGGACGGTCGTGGTGCATCATGTGGCCCGCGTTGGCAATGGTCACGCTGCGAACATACTTCACCGACTTCAGGCGTTCGTGGTACTCGGCCAAGGTGAAACGCCCCTTCCACCATTGGTCCATACTGTTATCGCTGGCTTCCACATTTAGCACCGGTGCGGTGATGCGTTGGTACATAGCCAGAATTTCTTCCACCCGGAACAAATGGGCGTTGGTCACTTTGTGCGCGGCGTGGCCCAAAATTTCCCATTCACCGTCGGGCTTGGCCCGCGCCCAGTGTTGCGCCAACCACTCGGCTTTATCGGTTTCCAGCCTTGGATTGGTTTTCATCAGGCGCTGTGCCACCGCGCTGGCGCTGGGGTAGGTTTTCAAGGCTTTTTCGCCTTGGCGCAAGGCTTTCATTTCATCCATCCACTGGGCGTAGCGGGTAGGCGCTTGCTCAGGCTGGGTGGCTGCCAGCCCAAAGCCCTCCAAGTTAATCAGGCGGCGAATACGTGCGGGGCGAATGCCCGCGTACTGCATGACCACATTGCCACCCATGCTGTGGCCTAAAAGGTCTATGGGGCCTTCGGGCTGAAAGTGGTCAATCAAGGCGTCGAGGTCGGCCAAATAATCGGGGAACCAAAAGTTGTCTACCTCGCCGGGATGGGTCAGGCCATAGCCGCGCCAGTCGGGGGCAATGATGTGGCGGTCTTGAACAAGCGCGTCAATCACAAATTGAAACGAGGCGCTGACATCCATCCAACCGTGCACCATGAAAAGCGGCAGTTGTTGGGGGCGGGGCGTGCCCCATTCGCGGACGTGGTAACTCAGGTGGCGCAGCGGAACAAAGCTGCTGCGAGAGGGGCGTTGGACTTGGTACATTGCACTGATCATAAGGACGTCTTGCATGACCACCCGTCACCTTTTGGACAACCACGCACACATGCTGGCGCAATTTCGCTGGCAAGTGCCCCCACATTTCAATATCGCCCAGGCTTGTTCAGCCCGTTGGGCCAGCCATAGCCACAGCGCCAACCGCGTGGCGGTCATCACCCACCGTGCTGACGCGCCGCCATGGACCCACAGCTTTGCCCAGTTGCAAGTTGCTGCGCATGCCATGAGTCATGTCTTGGCCCAGCAAGGCGTGAAGGCGGGCGACCGCGTGGCGGTGGTTTTGCCCCAGCGTTTTGAGACGGTAGTGGCTTATATAGCGATTTGGCAAATGGGCGCAGTTGTCATGCCCTTGTCGCAACTCTTTGGCCCGGAAGCGTTGCAATACCGCTTGCAAGATTCCGAAGCAGTGCTGGCGGTGGTGGACGCGGTGTCGTCTGCCACAGTGGTCGATTTGAAAAGCAGTTGTCCCGCGCTTAGGTGTTGCATTGGTGTGGACGCAGGCAGTGGGGATGTGGCTTTTGCTGCGCACGACCATGCGGCAACACAAGAGTGGCCGATGTACCCCAGTTTGGCCCATGACCCTGCGGTGTTGATCTATACCAGCGGCACCACCGGCCCACCCAAGGGTGCGCTGATTCCCCACCGAGCGCTGATTGGCAACCTCACAGGCTTTGTGTGCAGTCAAAACTGGTTTGGGTTTTCAACCACTGCCCGTTCGCACTTTGACCATGCCGGTTTGCCTCAGGGCAGCCATGCGGTGATGTGGTCACCCGCCGACTGGACATGGACTGGCGGCCTGATGGACGCTTTGCTGCCCAGCTTGTATTTTGGGCGACCCATCGTGGCGTGGGCAGGACGTTTTTCGGCGGATTTGGCGTTTGGTTTGCTGCAACAACACCGCGTCACCCACACGTTTTTGTTCCCCACCGCCTTGAAAGCCATGATGAAGGCCTGCCCGCATCCGGCAGCGCAGTTTCAGTTGGACCTGCAAGCCATCATGAGCGCGGGCGAGGCGGTGGGCGACGCGGTGTTTGTTTATTGCCGCGATGAGCTGGGCGTGACGGTGAATGAAATGTTTGGCCAAACCGAGGTGAATTACATCGTTGGCAACTGCGCCATGAATGGCGACACCGCTGACGGCGTGGGTTGGCCGGCCAAGCCCGGCAGCATGGGCCGCGCCTACCCTGGGCACCGCGTGGCGGTGATCGATGAGGACGGCTTAGAGTGCGCAGTTGGCGTTGCTGGCGACGTGGCTTTGCACCGTTTCGATGTGCACGGCGACCCTGACCCGATTTTCTTTCTCGGCTATTGGAACCAGCCCGAGGCCACCGCACGTAAATACACCGGCGACTGGTGCCGCACCGGCGACTTGGCCAGTCGAGATGCTGAGGGCTATCTCTGGTACCAAGGTCGCGCCGACGATGTGTTCAAGGCCGCCGGTTACCGCATAGGGCCCAGCGAGATTGAAAACTGCTTGGTCAAGCATCCAGCCGTTGCCAACGCCGCTGTGGTGCCCAAACCCGACGCTGAACGCGGCAATGTGGTGAAAGCCTATGTGGTGTTGTCGGCTGGCTTTGCAGCCTCACAAGCCTTGGTGCAAGAGCTGCAACAGCATGTGCGTGGCCTGCTGGCGCCCTATGAGTACCCCAAAGAAATTGAGTTCATTGCTGCCTTGCCCATGACCACTACCGGCAAGGTGCAGAGGCGGGTGTTACGACTGCAAGAGGAAGAACGCAGCAGCATTCCCAAAGAATTTAAACCCTGAGCGCCGGCAAGCCCACCCCCGTCGCCTCAAAGCCACCATCCACCGCCACCACCTGACCGGTAAGGTAGCTGGCTTCTTCGGACGCCAAAAACACAATCACGCGGCCAATCTCGGCTTCGCTGCCATAACGGTTAAGCGGAATCGCGTCGTGGTAAGCGCTGATGATTTCGGGGCTGTGCACAGCCATAGACAGCTTGGTTTTCACTGGGCCGGGTGACACACAGTTGACCCGAATGCCATACTCGCCCAACTCCACCGCCTGCTGTTTGGTCATGTGTATGACCGCTGCTTTGGACGTGCCATAGGCCACGCGCAGGGTAGAGGCCCGCAGGCCTGAGATGGAGCCGATATTGACAATCGCACCACGGCTTTTGCGCAGAGCGGGAATCACGGCCTGTGAGCACAAGAACACGCCATCCAAGTTGGTGCGCATCACGGTTTGCCAGCGAGCAAATGTGGTTTCTTCAATCGGACCGAAGTCAGCAACCCCCGCGTTATTCACCAGTGCGTCAATGCGCCCAGACCAGCCAAGTACGGTTTGCACCATGGCAGCAACTTGGGATTCGTCAGACACATCGCAGTCCACAGGCAGCACGTTGTGCAGGCCTTGCGCAGCGCGGTGCAGTTCTTCGGTGTCGCGGTCGACCATGGCCACTTGGTAGCCCTTGGCCAAAAAAAGTTGCGTGGTGGCCAAGCCTATGCCGCGTGCGGCGCCTGTGACGATGGCGGTCAGTGGGGAGTTGCTTGTATTCATGGCCGCATTCTCCACCAAAGTCTTTGAAGCCTGCTGTTTGGCTGTCCTTGTTTGCCCCCATGCCAGCCCACGTAAACTCTTCGCTATGAACACGCTCAACCTCACCCCCGTTCGCTTGGGTCAAAGCGATTTGCACGTCACCCCCATCTGCTTGGGTACCATGACTTTTGGTCAACAAGTGGATGAAGCCAGCAGCCACGCCATCATGGACCACAGCATGGAGCGCGGTGTGAATTTCTTTGACACCGCCGAGATGTACGCCGTGCCGCCCACCGCCGACACCTACGGCTTCACTGAAACCTATATTGGCAACTGGCTGGCCAAGCGCCCTGGCATGCGCCAAAAAATGGTGCTGGCCACCAAAGTGGCCGGCCCTTCGCGTGGCATGCCATGGGTGCGTGCCGGTGAGGGTATGACCGCTGCCGACATTCTGGCCTCGTGTGACGCGAGTTTGAAACGCCTGCAAACCGATGTCATAGACCTTTATCAAATCCATTGGCCCGAGCGCCATGCGCCCATTTTTGGCGCCATGTACTACGAACCCAGCAAAGAGCGGTCTGTCACTTCCATCCACGAGCAGTTGGAGGCCATGAGCAAGTTGGTGAAAGCGGGCAAGGTACGCTACATCGGTTTATCCAACGAAACCTCTTACGGCGTGCATGAGTTTGTGCGCCTGGCTGAACAGCATAATTTGCCACGCGTGGCAGCCGTGCAAAACGTGTATTGCCTGATTAACCGCATTTTGGACAACGGCTTGGACGAAACCATGCACCGCTTGGACGTGTCTTTGCTGGCCTATTCGCCGCTGGGTTTTGGTTTGCTGACCGGCAAATACGATGCATCGGGATTCATGGGTGAGGGTGCGCCTAAAGAGGGTCGCATTGCCAAATATGAAAGCATGCGCAAGCAGCGCTGGGGCCGCCCCGAGTCATTGGAAGCTGCTCGGCGCTACAACGCTTTGGCGCGCGAAAACGGCATGACGCCCACCCAATTGGCGCTGGCGTTTTGCTATACCAACTGGCGCGTGGCCAGCACCATCATTGGTGTGACCTCCAAGGCGCAACTCGACGAAGACTTGAACGCTTGGGGCACCAAGCTCTCGCCCGATATCTTGGCCGCGATTGATGCGATCCGCTGGGAGTTGCGCGACCCCGCCATTTAAGCCATGGACATTCCTC
>CANLWQ010000135.1 GCA_947494405.1 Comamonadaceae bacterium
CCTTGGGTGACGCTGGCAAGCTGGGTACTTTGGAAGTCAACAGCACAGGAGTCACCACCTTCACGCAGGCGGTGGATGCGAGCACATTACAAACCAACGCGGGTGGCGGCGTGGTGATCAAGGGCGGTCGCATCACCACCAGTGGTGCGCAAACCTATGGTGAAAAACTTGTGTATACCCGCGCAACCACTTTAAGCGCATCTGGGTTGAACTTCAGCGATACCGTGATGGGTGATGGACTGGCTGCACACAACTTGACAGTGGTTGCCCGAACAGAAAACGCCAACTTCAGTGCGGCAGTGGGCAGTGCTCTCACCCCCATTGGCGCGTTCAAAGTCGAGGCGGCCAATGAGGCTGTATTCAACAGTTTGGTGACAGTGGCGCATCTGGAAACCGGTACAACCGGAATCACCCGGTTCAACACGCCCAAGGTGCTGACCACCAGCAACTCATCCATGGTGTTTGGCAATGATGTGCTGACACCGGCCAGTTTCACCTTAGACACCACCAACGAGGGCAGTTTAAGCACCGGTGCTGACATCACATTCAACAAAACCCTCAGCAGCATAAGTGCAGGTGCCAGTGAGGTAATGATTCAAGCAGGTACCAACGGCAAGCTGCGCTTCTTAGGCGCAGTGGGCAAGGATGGCACGGCTGCGAGGCGCGCACTGAAATCGTTGACAGTCAATGCGGGCGGCGGTGTTGCCATCGGTGGAGGCTATGTTGAAACCACTGGCATACAAAAATACAGCAACCCCATCGAATTGAGCGCTTCGGTGGATTTCATTGCCGACGCCTTGACTTGGGGGAGCATCACTTCCACTGCGCCTAATGTGGGCTTGCGTCTCTCCACCAACGGCGCTCAAATCTTGACCGACATGGCTATCTCGGGCGACTTGGATGTGTCAACGGGCCAAGCCAATCAGCAGGGCGGTGTGAAGCAAGCGCAAGGCACCAAGCTGCAAATTGGTGGCACCAGCAGTTTCACGGCCAACACCAAAAAGGCCCAGGTCGCGGAACTCAACAACACAGGCAACCGTTTTGACAAAGCCTTGTCCTTCCTCACCAGCAATGGGGGTTCATGGGGTGAGGTCAATACCCTGAGCCAATCTTCCTTGCTGATGGGTGCCACCACAGTGGAGGGCAATATTGTTCTGAAAACCATCAGTGGCGACATCACCCAAGAAGGCGCATTCAACATCAGCGGCACAAGCAAACTGCAAGCGGTGGCGGGAAATATCAATTTGGAAAACCCGAAGAACGTTTTTGTTGAGGGTGTCACGGTTGAAACACCGCAGTCCCTCAAACTCAGCGCCACCGGCCCGTTGACCATGGCTCAGGTCAAGGTGGGGCTAGACACGCAATTAAAGAGCACCGGCATATTGGACTTGGGCAAGGGGAGCTACACCGGAAAACTCACTGCCAATAGCGGTGGATTCGACATCGTGCAGTCAGGCGCCATCAATTTCGGCAGCGATACCGATTTTGACGCAGGCAGTGCCAAGATTGATCTCTTAAATCCCTATAACCAGTGGCGTGGTGCTATTGTGTTCGTTGGTGGCATTGTGATGATCAATCACCCCATGTTGATGAACGCGGTCAATGCAGGAACCTTGATTGTTCGAGCCAATATTGCCGCGCCTGTGCAAACCGCGAAAGCTGCATCAGGTGGCGCCATCGACAGTCTGCAACCACTGGCTGATACCTCGCGCACAGGTCCTGCTGTGACTGTGACGGTAGGCAAGCCAAGCTCAGCCGAAGCGCCTGGATTGATCACCGTGGCGGTTTCTTCAGAAACAGCAGCTTCAGGACGCAGTTTCAGCTTCGAGTTAGACCTCAAAGCAGCTGCGACACAACCGACCAGCGTGAGCTTGAATATATTGCAGATAGACGGCAAGCCTTTGCCGAATTGGTTGCGCTACGAGCCTGATACAAAAACTTTCACCGCCACCGACGTTCCCGCCGGCGCTTTCCCGCTGCAACTGAAAGTATCCGGAGGTGGTCAAGAGACCATGATGGTGATCAGAGAGCAAGACACCAAGCGCTGAACCGCGGTGACGCAAGTGAGTCAGAGCAGCTTAGATAGCGAAGTCCAAGGGCAAGCCCACATAGTTTTCGGCCAAAGATGTAGATAAGGCCTCGCTGTGGACCAAATACGCCAGCTCGGCTTCTTGCATTTTTTGACCAAAGCCCTCGCTGTCAGGAAAGCGGTGCATCAAAGAGGTCAGCCACCAAGAAAACCGCTCTGCTCGCCAAATACGCGCCAAAGCACGCTGCGAATAGTGGTTGATGCCCGCATCGCTTTTCTCTTTGAAATACTCAATGAATGCGCTGCTGAGGTATTTCACATCGCCTGCAGCCAAGTTCAAACCCTTGGCACCTGTGGGCGGCACGATGTGGGCAGCGTCGCCGGCTAAAAATAAGCTGCCAAAGCGCATGGGCTCGGCCACAAAACTGCGAAGCGGGGCAATGCTTTTTTCAATCGAGGGGCCAATCACCATACGCTGGGCCATCTCGGGGTCTAAGCGCAGGCGAATTTCATCCCAAAAGCGTTGATCGCTCCAGTCTTGCACTTTGTCGCTCATGGGGCATTGAACGTAATAACGACTGCGCGTGGGGCTGCGCATAGAGCAAAGCGCAAAGCCACGGTCGCTGTTGGCATAGACGATTGCATGGGTAGAAACAGGCGGTACATCGGCCAACACACCCAACCAGCCAAACGGGTAAACCTTTTCATATTCGGTGATCGCGTCCTTGGGCACGCTGGCTCTGGCCACACCATGGAAACCATCGCAACCGGCAATGAATTCACAGTTAATCACATGCGCCGCGCCGTCTTTCACATAGCGCACTTGGGGGGTGTGGCCGTCAAAGTCATGCAGGCTGACATCCTCTGCGCTGTAAACCGTTGGCAGACCCAAGCGTGTGCGTTGCTGCATCAGGTCTTTGGTGACTTCGGTTTGACCATAGGCGGTGACGACTTTGCCGTTGGTGAGGCGGGTGACATCAATTGGGTGGCGGGTGTTTTTGAACACCAGCTCTATGCTGTTATGAACAGTGCCGCCTTGCGCGACGCCATCTCCCACACCGGCTTCATGCAGCAAATCGACCGTGCCTTGTTCCAAAATGCCTGCACGTATGCGGCCCAGCACATACTCAGGGCTTTGCCGCTCAACGATGATGTGATCGATACCGGCTCTGTGTAGCAAGGCGCCCAGCAACAAACCTGCAGGACCGGCACCAATAATGGCCACTTGTGTACGGCTTGTGCTCATGGTTTCAAACGCCGAGATGTTGGTTCATGATGTCAGGCTGGCTGAGTAGCTGCTGGCTTGATCCTTGGAACACGGCTTCACCCTTGACCAAGATCACATTGTGTTGAGTGATTTGGGTGACATGCTGCCAGTTCTTGTCCACGATTACCGTGCTGATGCCCGACTGGGCCACCAGCGCGCAGATACGCCAAATCTCCAAGGCAATAAGAGGCGCCAAACCTTCGGTGGCTTCGTCCAGCAACAACACATCGGGGTTGGTCATCAGAGCCCGACCAATGCTGAGCATTTGCTGTTCGCCGCCGCTGAGCTGCTGCCCCCCGTGGCTCAAACGTTCGCCCAAGCGCGGAAAGGTGTCTAACACCCGTTGGTATGTCCAGTCTTGCTGACCACGCACGCCCGCTCGCGCCGCCATCACCAGGTTTTCATGCACGCTGAGGTTGCCAAAAATACCGCGCCCTTCGGGCACATAAGCCATGCCTTGATTGGCAATCGAATACGGTGTTTGACCATAAATAGGCAAGCCTTGAAAAGCGATGCTGCCACTGCGCGGTTTGACCAAGCCCATGATGCTTTTGAGCAAAGTGGATTTGCCCATGCCGTTGCGCCCCATCAGGCCCACAGCCTGTCCGCGCTCCACCCGAAAATCTAAATTGCGCAGCACATGGCTGGCACCGTAATAGGTGTTGAGGCCGTGCACCTCTAGCAAAGTGTTGCTCATGCGGTGGCCTCACCCAAGTAAGCTGCTTGCACTTGGGCGTCGCTGCGAATAGCCTCAGGTGTGCCGCTCGCAATCACCGTACCGTTGACCATCACGGTCAATACATCGGCCAAAGCGAACACCGCGTCCATATCGTGTTCCACCAACAGCAGGGCGTGGTCTTTCTTCAAACTGTGAAGCAGTTCCACCATGGTTTGTGCTTCTGCAGCCCCCATGCCTGCCAAGGGTTCATCCAGCAGCAGCACCACGGGCTCGGTGGCCAACACCATGGCGATTTCAAGTTGACGCTGAATGCCGTGGCTCAGTATGGCTGCCGCACTGTTTTTGGATGCGGCCAAGCCTGCCAAAACCAAAGCTCGTTCAGCACGGGCCACCACGCTGGGCTTGCTGTCGGCGCGCCCCAACCATGACAACGGGTTAAAAGGTGCCAAAGCGTCTTTGGCTTGCGCAGCCAGCATGAGGTTTTCCCAAACTGTGAGGGGTAAAAACACATTGGTTTTTTGATAGCTGCGACCCAAGCCTTGTAAAGACAAACGGTGATGCGCCCAGCCCGTGACCAACTGCCCCTTGAGCCATAACTCGCCGCTGGTGGCTGGTATGTCGCCGCTGAGCAAATGGGTGAGGGTGGTTTTGCCCGCGCCATTGGGGCCTATCACTGCATGGATTTGGTCTTTGTACAAAGACAGCGACACATCATTGACCGCCAGCAAGCCGCCAAAGCGCTTAGACAACTGCTTGGCTTCTAACAAAGCTTTAGTCATGGTCCGCACCTTTGGGGCGCAACAAGCCCATCAAACCTTGCGGTGCAATGATGACCACCAGCACAATCAGTGAACCCATCCACAACTGCCAGTGTTTGCCCAAATCAAACTCGCCCACTTTGGGCAGGTCTTTGAAAAAATGCAAGAACAACTCGAAACCGAATGCACCTATCAAGGCACCGGCCACATTGCCCATGCCACCCAAAATCACCATCATGATGGCGTGTGCGCTCATGTGAAAACCCATTAACTCGGGGTTGACATAGCCAGATTGCGCGGCCCACAAATAGCCGGCCATTCCGGCCAGTGCCCCTGCCAAAGTGAAAGCGGTGAGTTTGTAATTGAAGCTGTTGTAACCCAGGGCTTGGGTGCGGTGCTCGTTCAAGCGAATGCCGTTGAGGGTGCGCCCAAACGGGCTCCAGAGCAAGCGGCGTAAAAAGAAATAGGTCAGCACCAGGCAAGCCAAGGTGAAGAAATACAGCACCAGCTTATTTTCAAAATCCAAGCCCCAACCGGCAGGACGCAGATTGATGTACAGGCCATCCGAGCCGCCCAAAACCTTGTTGTCGAAAAATAAGAAATACACCATTTGGGCGAAAGCCATGGTCACCATGATGAAGTAAATGCCTTGGGTGCGAACCACAAAAAAACCAATCAGCAAGGCCAGCAATGCAGAAGTCAGTATGGCCAAGGGCAGGGTGATGAACCAACTGGCAGGCGCGTCGGCAGGCGATAAAAAGGCCAGCACATAACCCGCAAAACCAAAGTAGGCCGCATGCCCCAAGGACACCAGTCCGGTGATGCCTTGCAGCAAATCCAAGCTCATGGCGAAGATGGCCAAAATCATCATGCGGGTGACCATCTGTATATAAAAATCTTGACCCACAAAGGGAAAGGCCAGCAAGGCGATCAAGCCCAAGCCCATCAGCAACTGCACGCTGCGCGGCAGGGTTTCCAAGTGGCCTTGTGGTGTGCTCATTGTTTGAACAATCCTTCTGGTTTGTAGAGCAAGACCAAGGCCATCAGCACATAAACCAACATGCTGGCGAATTGGGGCAGCAGCACCTTGCCAAAGGTATCCACCAAGCCCACCAACAAGGCCGCGGTCAGCGCACCTCTGACCGAAC
>CANLWQ010000136.1 GCA_947494405.1 Comamonadaceae bacterium
GTGAAGGACGCACGGCACGCGATGTTTGGATCAACCCGCCGCCCATACCTTTGACCACCGCTGAAATGGACCATGTGTTCGATCTGCCTTATGCCCGCAGCCCGCACCCGATTTATGCCGATGCGCAAGGTGGCCACGACGGCGAGACCAAAATTCCTGCGTGGGAGATGATTCGTTTTAGCGTCAACATCATGCGCGGCTGTTTTGGTGGTTGCACGTTTTGCTCCATCACCGAGCATGAAGGTCGCATTATTCAAAGCCGCAGCGAAGAGTCCATCTTGCGCGAGATTGAAGACATACGTGACAAAGTTCCCGGCTTCACCGGTGTGGTCAGCGACTTAGGCGGCCCCACGGCGAATATGTACCGCATTGGTTGCAAGACGCCCGAGATTGAAGCGGCTTGCCGCAAACCCAGTTGCGTGTTTCCCGGTATCTGCCAAAACCTCAATACCAGCCACCAGCCCTTGATTCAGCTCTACCGCAAAGCGCGGGCTTTGCGTGGGGTGAAAAAAATCCTGATTGGCTCTGGCTTGCGCTACGACTTGGCTGTTGAAAGCCCAGAGTATGTGAAAGAGTTGGTCACCCACCATGTGGGTGGCTATTTGAAAATTGCGCCTGAGCACACCGAGGGCAGCCCGCTGTCCATGATGATGAAGCCGGGCATTGGCAGTTATGAGCGCTTCAAGCACATGTTTGACAAGTACAGCGCCGAGGCTGGCAAGAAGCAATACTTGATTCCCTACTTTATTGCGGCGCACCCAGGCACCCGCGACGAGGACATGATGCATTTGGCGGTGTGGCTGAAAAAGAATGGTTTCCGCGCCGATCAGGTGCAAACCTTTTACCCCAGCCCCATGGCCAGCGCCACGGCCATGTACCACTCAGGCAAAAACCCGCTCAAGCGGGTGGGACGCGAAAGTGAAGCTGTGGATATCGTGCGCGGCGAAAAACGCCGTCGTTTGCACAAAGCGTTTTTGCGCTATCACGATCCCAATAATTGGCCGCTTTTGCGTGAGGCGTTAAAAACCATGGGTCGAGCCGACCTGATTGGCAACGGCAAGCAACATTTGATTCCGCGTTTTCAGCCCCTCAACGCAGAGGGCTACACCAGCAGTCGCCGCAAAAACAGCACCTCGGTGGCGGCGAAAACATCGCCGGTGACATTGGGGCGGGTCAAAGCAACGCCAGGCAAGATACTCACCCAGCACACAGGCTTGCCCCCCCGCAAGACCAAATAATTAATTGGGATCTGACCCCGATTAACTGATTAACTGATTAATTCGCGGCAGCGGTGTTGCTGCCGGACATATGGTCTTTGTAAGAGTTGATCCAATGGTCGAACGCTTGTTCAGCTTCGGAGGGGTGGTTTTGTTTTTGCAGCAACCAACCGTAGTTGAACCACACAGAATATTTGCTGTGAGTGCGGTCATTTTTCAACCATTGGCGATACAGCTCCAAAGCTTCATGGGTTTGGCCAGCATGGTCCAATTGCTCAGCTTTAGCGATCACTTCTTGTGGAGACAAGCTAGGTGTGTTGATAACCAAGGTGGTGTAAGGTGTCATGATGAATTCCTCGAAATGAAAATGTTCTGAGAGAAAGCAAAACGAATGCCAACTGTTCCGACACTTCAGGCGTTTGGCAAACTCACCAAAGGCAGATCGTGTTGTTGCGCCAGAGCCGTCAGCTGTTTGCGGGTGAGGCCGGCAAAGAAAGCGGCCAAACGGGTCTTGGTGGCAGGCAATAGCATGGGGTCGCGATGTGCACTAACCAAGCCAGCGACTTCAAGTAATTTGACCGCAAAGTGAGGCTCTAGCGCGGCCACGGCCACACGGCCATTGGCACAGGCATAGACTTGGTAGCCCGCATGGGCGCCGCCCACATATCCCTTGGGAGCGGTCAGCCCCCAGTGCCTGGGAAGTGCCAGAAAAGCGGCGGCGTCTTCCAGCGCCACTTCATTGAAAACCCCTTTTCCTTGGGAACGGCCTGGCTTGGCGCGTTGCCAAAGCACTTTGAGCACAGCCTCACTGGCCTGCAGCGAACCGGCCATGTCGGCAAACAGACTGGCGGGCAAATTCAGCTTGCTGACCAAATCGTTGCTGGCGAGGTAGGTGAGGTCGTGACCCGGTATTTCCGCGCCTGCCCCAGAAGAACCGACGATGCTCACCATATTCAGTGTCGGAAATTGGGTGTGCAAATCTTCCCAAGCCAGCCCCAACTTCTTTAAAGCCGAGGGGCGAAACGAGGTGAGCAGCACATCCGACTGGGCCAAGAGTTTGTGTAATTGGGCTTGTCCCTTGTCGGTTTTGAGGTCGGCTTGCACCACTTTCACATCCGCATGCAGTTGCTTGTAAGCATGTGGCGCGTAAAGTCCCATGGGGTCTGAGCTCGTCCCTTTGGCTGAACCCAAGGGCGGCAAGGGTTCGAGCTTGCTGCATTTGGCGCCCATATTGGCCAAGCGCATCAAGGTGGCTGGGCCCGGCAGATTCAGTGCCACGCTCAAAATGCGCACCCCAGACAAGGTTTTATCTATGGCTTGAAAGCTGGGTTTTCCTTGGGACATTTTTTGCTCTATATATATAGTTGTGTTTGGGCGATCTTAGAGGATTGCAAGTTGGCTTGAATCATGCTTTTATTTTGACCATGAAGAATTCAACACACCCCACCCATTCCATCACTTTGCTTTTAGGCGCATGCCTGGGCTTTTGTCAGGTGTCACTGGCTGCTGACAGTTCTTCAGTGCTTGTCGCTGATGCAGGTTCGCTCATGCAGCAAAACGAACAAAGTATCAAACCGCATTTACCAAACAACGATACCCTGAGGCTGCTCAGCCTGCCGCCACCCATGACTTTGCCAGAGCAATTTGGCATGACGGTGCGCCGGGTTTATTTCTTGGGTAACAGTCGCATAAGCAAAAGCCAGCTGTATCCAGCGGTTCAACCTTTTCTGAATCGCCCTCTGGTTGCTGTAGATATTGACAAAATGAAGGTGGCAGTCACTAACTTTTATCGCCAAATGGGTTGGATAGTGGAGGTTTACCTTCCCCAACAAAGCTTGGACCAAAATGAATTGACGCTTCAGGTGGTTGAAGACCTGCGTCACAGCGGAAAACCCGCTCGATAAGCATTTACTTTTGCTTCAATAGATTCGTTTGCCAATATTTCGGCATTGGCCGTAGGCCTGAAACTTGCATACCTAATAAAAGCAAGTATTTACGTGAGGTTTATGAGAAAGCACCTGTCAAAAGCACTGCAAGCAGCGGTACTTATCGTCCTGGTCGGTTGGGCTTTGGACGGTCACGTCCCTGGTTTGAACGAACCTGTGGCGCCTGACCCTGCGCCAGTGCCTGTGGCTGAGCAAGTAGAAAATGCGCTGGAGCAAGTGCGGCAAGTTGGCGAGGATGTTCAGGCTCAAACCGAGCAAATTGTTGAAAATATTCAAAAAAAATCAGTCATTGCAGGAAAAAGCCTGAGTCGCATGGCTGAACAGGTTCAACAGTCTGGCCAAGACATGGTGCAGGCGATTCCCCCACTGAGTGAAATAAGCCTGCCTGAGTTGCCCGTTTTGCCTTCGCCGCCTATGGCGGTGGAACCCGCCATCGTGGTTGAAAACAAGCCAAGCCAAGAGCTGCCAAAAGTTGATCAAAATGGCAATTCTTTGCCTATTGAGGGAAAAGTTTTGCCACCTTCGGCGCCAGCTGTTGCAACGCCTGAGCCTTTGATTGATACCACCCGCTCACCAGATGTAGCGCCCAATCCCAGCCCGTTATCAGCCAAATTGGCCAAAAAAATGCCAATTGAGCCTTCGCCAGAACCTAAAGTGGCCGCCATTCCTGTGCCTGCGCCAGCCCCGACTCGAGCGCACAAAGTTGCGCCAGCGCCAACTCCAGCACCTGAGCCTAAAGTGGCTGCCGTTCCTGTGCCTGTGCCAACCCCGGCGCCAGCGCCCAAAGTCGCGCCAGCGCCACCTCCAGCGCCAGCACCCGAGCCCAAAGCGGCCGCCGTTCCAGCACCGGTCAAGGCCGAAAAGCCTGCTGCGGCTGAAGAACCTCTCACCGTTGTGCTCAAAGAAATACGCTTTAAGGGCGTGAAAAGCTTCTCCAACGACTCCATTCAAACCATGGTGGCTAAATTCATTGGCATTCCGTTGCGATACGACGATTTGCTGGATGTGGCCTTCACTATTGAGAATTTCTATAAGCAAAACAACTACTTAGCTCGGGTTACGCTAGCCCAGCAAGATGTCACCGAAGGTGTACTGACCTTGGATGTGATGGAATCTATTTTGTCTAAGGTGAAAGTCGAGCAGCCAATTGACACACTGCCTACCACCCAAGCCCTTGTTCTGTCACTGTTGCAACGCCACAGCCCCGGGGGCAAACAGTTCAATTCAGACGGTTTAGACCGCGGTTTGTCACTCGCCAATGAATTGCCAGGCGCCAGCGTTTCCGGCTCTTTGCGAGAAGGTGATGAACCCGGCGAAACCGAACTGCTGCTTAAGTTGTACAAAAACCAAAGCCGCCGAATGGAGCTCATTGTTGACAACCAAGGCTCTCGGTCTACCGGCGCGCAACGGGCTATGGGTAACTATTCGTCCACCAACCCCACCGACCGCGGTGATTTATTCTCTTTATCGACTATTGTGACCAAGGGGTCTGAGTACTTTAGGGGGGCTTACAGTTTGCCCGTAGGCTTGGACGGCTGGCGTGCGGGTCTGAATGCCTCGGCCATGGATTACGAAGTGATCATAGGTGACCCAGGTGTGAAGGGCGCTGTCGGCAAAGCGTTCTCGCAAGGCTTGGATTTTATTTACCCGCTTGAGCGCAGTCCTAAAGCCAGCAGCACTTTGACGGTCAGTGCGGAGGCCAAACAATTCAAGAACATCATGGCCACGGGCAATGTGCTTTCCGAGTATGAGTCCCAGGTGGTCTTGGCCCAGCTTTCAGGCGCCGAAAACGAATTCAATAAATTAAGTGGCCTGTTTAATTACAACTTTACTTACAGCCATGGCCAAATTCGCCTGCAAGAGGGTTCTAGTTACCAAGCCACTGACAGCACTGGCAACAAGACTGAGGGTGTATTTAATAAACTGCGCATGAATTTGAGCTACCTCGAACCTTTAAGCAAAAAAACAGATGTGTACTTTGGATTTACCAGTCAATTTGCCGACAAGAACCTTGATTCTTCCGAGAAGTTTCAGCTGGGAGGCGCCAACGGGATTCGTGCCTATCCCACTGGCGAAGGCTCTGGCTCTGACGGGCGAATGGTGAATTTCGAGTTGCGTCATCGCTTGGACAACGGAATTACCGTGACGGGTTTTTACGATTGGGGCCATGTCGAGGAGCTGCACATTCCAAACGATAACAACCCAACCCTTAAAAACAGCTACGACTTAAAGGGCTTTGGCGTGTCAGCTGCCTACAACTTCAGCAACGGCGTGGCGGTCAAAGGCACATGGGCGACCCGCGAAGGCAACAACCCCAACCCCAAGATTCCCAGCGGCACAGACCAAGACGGCACCCGCGACCGTAATCGCTTCTGGTTGCAAGTGGCTATTCCTTTCTAAGTTTTATCGATTTTGGTGTTTTGCGCTAAATTACCGCTTCAAAAAAATAGAGTGGTGCCGATTCGTAAGGGTGGTTTTGCGTACTTCATTTGCTTGTTTTTTAAGCGCCCTCGGTGTTGGGCTGGCTTTGCCGTTGGCGCTTGCCGCCCAAACGGCAGTGCCCAGCGGCCAACTGCCTACCGGCGGACAGGTCACGGCTGGCCAAGCCACGATCAGCCAAAACGCTAACACCCTGACCATTAACCAGTCCAGCGACCGTGCGGTGGTGGACTGGAAAAGCTTCAA
>CANLWQ010000137.1 GCA_947494405.1 Comamonadaceae bacterium
GGTCCGAAATAACTGCTGGACACGCCCGCGGCATGGATGGCGGCCTTTTAAGAGAAGGCCTATGGGTGACTCAACTTCCCTTTTCGTCTTCTAGAATGGAAAAACCATGAGACACATTTTTGCTCGCTTAGCTACCTTGCCTCTCTTGTTATGTTGCACCATGGTCGTGGCAGGCGACAAACACGCCGCCCACTCGCATGGCGTTGGCAACTTGGAGTTGGTGGTACAGGGCGGCACGGTCAAAGCCAGTTTTGAAATTCCCATGGAAAGCCTGCTGGGCTTTGAGCATTTGCCGCGCACCCCTGCACAAAAAAAGGCCATGGCTGATTTGCAAACCGCTGTGGGGCAGGCCAGTTACTTCATCAGTTTGCCGGCGGCGGCCGACTGTCAGCCCAAGTCCTTGCAAGTCAACGCTGATATGTTCAACGGCAAAAAATCCGATCACAGCGATTTGGATGCCGAGATGGAGTTCAGCTGTAGCCAGCCCAACGCCTTAAAGCAAATAGAAATTCCCTTGTTCAAAAAACACCCGCGGCTCAGTAGCCTCAAGGTTGACATGGTCACCCCCAAAGGCCAGGCCAGCGTCACTCTTAAAGCCAAAGACCCTGTGCTTCGCTGGTAAACCGTGACCCACGCCCTTCAGCTTTCGCAACTCTCTCACGCTTGGGGTCATGCGCCGCCCTTGTTTGAGATTGCACAGCTGGCGCTGTTGCAGGGTGAAAACTTGTTTATTCAAGGCCCCAGTGGTTGCGGCAAAAGCACTTTGCTGGGCATGTTGGCGGGTGTGATTCCCGTGAGCCACGGCCAACTCGAGGTGCTGGGGCAAGACATGGCGGGGCTCAGCAGCGTGGGGCGCGACCGCTTGCGCGGCGAACACATGGGTGTGATTTTTCAGCAGTTCAATTTGCTGCCCTACCTTGATGTGCAAGCCAATGTGCTGTTGCCCACCCGCATGTTTCCCAGTCGAGCGTTGGCCGCCACCCAAGAATGGGGCGACGCCCAAAGCCAAGCACTGCATTTGATCCAGACCTTGGGTCTGCCGCAAAGTGTGTGGCATCAGCCGGTCAACCAGTTGTCGGTGGGCCAGCAGCAGCGCGTGGCCGCGGTACGTGCCCTCATGGGCAGTCCGCGCTTGCTCATTGCCGATGAGCCCACTTCGGCTTTGGACGAAGCCAATCAACTCGAATTTCTCGATCTGCTCTTAGCGACAGCCCGCAGGCAAGCTGCCAGCGTGGTCATGGTCAGCCACAACCCGCAGTTGGCCCATCGCTTCGATCAGGTGTTTGCCATGCCTTTGCGGGGTCACACATGATGTGGCTCAATTTGGCTTTGCGCAGTGCGTGGTCTCGCAGACAAGCACTGGTCATGGTGATTGTTTCTGTCAGCGTGTCGGTGCTCATATTGTTGGGTGTTCAGCAATTGCGCGAGGACGCCAAGCGCAGTTTCTCCAACGCCTTGAGTGGCGTTGACCTCATCGTGGGGCCGCGCGGCAGTGCCACCGAACTCATGCTCTACAGCGTGTTTCAAATTGGCCGGCCCTCGCGCAACATGGGCTATGAGGGCTATGAAGCGTTAGCGCAGTTATCCCAAGTGCAGTGGGCCGTGCCCATACAGCTGGGCGACAGCTATTTGGGTCATCCTGTGCTGGGCAGCACACCAGCAATATTTGCTCACTTCAAAAGCCAGGGGCGGGGCTTGCAGTGGGCCCAAGGGCGTGCGTTTGCCGATCCACTCACACAGCCAGAGGCTTTGAGCGAAGTGGTGTTAGGTGCCGAGGTGGCCAAACGCTTTGGCCACAAGCTCAACGACAAACTCGTGCTCACCCACGGCCAGTCCAGTGGCCTGGGTACCGAGCACGAAGACCACCCCATGACCGTGGTGGGCATCTTGGCGTCCACCGGCGCACCCATAGACCGCAGTGTCATCGTCAGCTTGCAGGCTTTCGAGGCCATACATGTGGGTTGGGGCATGGGCATTTCGCCCAGTGCTTTCAAGGCGGCAGGCGGGGCGCAGCAGGCCTTGGACATCAAAGATTTGCAACCTTCCAGTCTGTCCGCCGTGTGGGTGGGTTTGCACAACCGTGCCGAGGTGTTCTCAGTGCGGCGCAAGATAGAAAGTTTGGAGCGAGGCCAATTGATGGCGGTCATGCCCGGCGTGGCGTTAGACGAACTCTGGCAAATAGTGAAAGTGGTTGAAAACACGCTGCTGCTGGTGGGCATGCTGGTGGCAGTCAGCGCCATGCTGAGCGTGGCGGCGGTGCTGCTGGTGGCCATGGCCGGGCGGCGCAAAGAATTGGCGATTTTGCGGGCCATGGGTGCAGCGCCTTTGGCTTTGATGGGCTTTGTGCTGCTCGAATCGCTGTTGGTCTGCCTCGCCGGTATAGTGCTTGGGTTTGTGCTTTGCCAAGCTTTCTTGCTGCTGGGTCAAGACCTGTTGCGCACCGAGTTTGGTGTGTTGGTGCAAGCCGGATGGCCGCCTTTGCAGGCTTGGTGGGCTTTGGGCGCATTGTGTGGCGTGGCTTTGCTGGCCAGTCTGGTTCCTGCGTGGCGAGCCTACAGCCTGTCTTTGTCGGATGGTTTACATCCTCCTTCGGTCTGAGTTCAAAGGGATTTGATATGCGTGGGCGTCGGTTTCAGTTCATTTCTTGCTGCATCAGCGCTTTAGCCTTGGTTGCGGCCGTGGCTGCGGGTGCGCAAACCCCAGGTTACAGCTTGATCGATTGGAACGATCTCATGCCCGAGCCTTGGGTGAAAGAAATGACCAAGGAAATGGCGGCGGCGGGCAAGTTGACCAATTTGCAAGACAACAGTGAAGAAGCGAATAAAGCCATGGCTGCCATGCGCAAAAAATTCGATGAAGCGCCCATTGTCAAATCGCAGCTTAATAAAAAAGTGCGCTTACCAGGCTATGTGGTGCCCTTGGATGCAGATCGCAGCGAAAAGCGTGAGTTTTTGTTGGTTCCTTATTTTGGTGCTTGCATTCATACGCCGCCCCCGCCGGCCAACCAAATTGTGCTGATTCGCCCCACAGCGCAAAGCAAAATCAAGAAGTTACCTGAATCCATGGACATTGTTTGGGTGGAGGGCGAGATCAAAGAGGGGCGGGTCGCCACCTCCCAAGGTGTCAGCGGTTATTTGCTTGAAGCCATTTCTGTCGCCCCCTATGAGGTAAAACCGGCCAAACGCTGACTACAATGCGTCAGTGATCTCTGATTCCGTGCAACCCCTCAACGGCTATTTTCTTTTTTACTAAACTACCCACTTCATTTCAAAGCGAGACTGACTTATGGCAACCAATATTGATCAATCCAACAATCTGGTGATTGGCAACGGCGTTACTTTCAAGGGCACGCTCAATGTCCCCAAGAAAGCCACCATTTACGGCACCGTTGACGGTGAGTTGACCGCGGAAGAAATTTTTATTGGACAGTCCGGAAAAATCACTGGCAAAGTCACTGCCCGCGCCATTGAAGTCGAAGGTGAATTGCACCAAGTCATTCACTGCCGAGATCACTTGCATATTCGCGCTACCGGCAAAGTCTCGGGCAAACTCGAGTATTCGCAAATCCAAATTGAACGCGGCGGCGAGTTCCGCGGCGAAATGCAGCAAGTCGGTGCACCGCCCGTGTACCCCGCTGGCAGCAACCCCCCACCTGCCAAGCCTGTCATGGCCGGACCTGCTGTCACCGCCGCGCCCGCCCCAACTGGTGGCAACAACGCTAACTGAGAACCTGCATTTAAGCCAAGATTGGGCTTATTTGTAGGGGTTTTCGCAAACCCTTTGGGGTGCTTGCCGCATGCAACGGCAGGTAAAACCAAAGTTTTTCAAATTCTTTTTTTCAATGCCTCTCACAGAGGCATTTCTTTTTTGGTTTGCCGGTACATAAACCTTGGGGTCAAAACTGTGCTGAATTTTTTGACCGTCTTTCATTTCAAAACTCGCGCCCACACAGTAGATGGGGCCGCTTAAGCGGTTGCCAACTTCAAACATCATCAACTGTGGGTCGTCGCTAGACCAGCCCGATTGAATGCTGACTTGTTTGAGCTCATTGGGCGATAAATCGAAACCGCGCAGTTGGTCTTTGGCGCTCCATCCACTCATGGCCCACACCGATCCTGCGCCCATGAACAGGCCAATAGCTACCCAACTCTTCATAGCAAGGGCAGTATGTCTTTCAAAGTATTGCCGCTGTAGGTCGGGCGGGGCCCCAGTGTTTCAAAAGGCAGGCCTTGGCGGTTGACCCAAAAACTTTTAAAACCAAACCATGTCGCGCCCAGCGCATCCCAGCTGTTGCTCGACACAAACAGCACCTCTCTGACATCTATAGGGTAGTGGTGGGTTACCAAACCGTAACTTTGCGGCGAGGTTTTAAACTGCCGCACCTCATCGACCGATAAAACCTTGTCGATCAAGCCTGTCATGCCAGCGCTGCTGACCGCCTTGGCCAACATGTCGGGACTGCCATTGGACAAAATAGCGCAGCGCATACCAATCGCTTTGAGGTGTTGAAGGACGTCCCAGTTTTCTTCAAACGGGCTGAGTTGGGCATATTGGTCCATCAACTGCTTTTGTTTGGCCGGGGTGAGTTCCAAGCTGAGTTTTTGGCAAGCGTATTGCAAGCCCAAGCGGGTGAGGTCCCAAAAAGATTGGTAGTGCCGGCTGCCCAAGGGGTTCAGCGGATCGCTCAAAGACACCAAGCGGCTGTATTCAATTTGTTTGTCACGCCACAACACTGAAAGCGCATTGCCTTGACCTGGGAATAAGGTTTCTGCCATGGCGCTTATGGAATAGACATCGAACAAGGTGCCGTAAGCATCAAAAACCACCAAACGAATCATGGCATGTTCCTATTCATGTTCTGGTGCTGAGGCAAACTGCATAGCCCTGTTGTGTGTCAAGGTCGTCATCGTATACTTATTTTATGAAAATCCTCATTCTCAACGGCCCTAATCTCAACTTGTTGGGTACGCGTGAGCCGGAGCAATACGGCCACACCAGTTTGGCCGATGTCGAGGCTTTGTGCCGCGCCACTGCTGCGCCTTTGGGCTTAGAGGTGGACTTTGTGCAAAGCAACCATGAAGGCGAATTGATAGACCATATTCACGCCTATGGCCAACTGTGCCAACAAGGCAAGGCAATTGGCGCTGTTTTCAATCCCGGCGCGTTCACCCATACCTCGGTGGCTTTGCACGACGCCATCAAAGGAACGGGTTTGCCGGTGGTCGAAACCCATATCAGCAATGTGTTTGCGCGTGAGGTTTTTCGTCACCATTCTTATGTATCTCCTGTGGCTGTGGGCGTCATTGCTGGTTTGGGTATTCACGGCTATGCCTTGGCCATACAAGCGCTGGCGCACCGCGCTTCCAATTAAGGAAAAAAGTCATGCATATTCCTGTGCTTTGTGTCTTGGCTGCGGGTGTCATGCCTTTATTGGGTGCGGCCACTGCGAAATGGGGCTTCAAGGGTTTTGATAACCACAACCCGCGCCAATGGCTGGCCGAGCAAACCGGTGCGCGAGCCCGTGCCAATGCGGCGCAGCACAACAGCTTTGAGGCGTTTCCTTTTTTTGCTGCGGCTGTTTTACTGGCTTTGCATTTTCAAGTAGATACCGCCTTGCTTGACAGCCTTTGCTTGGCATTTGTCGCTGCCAGAGTTTTATTTTTTCTGGCCTATTTGTTGGATTGGGCCAATTTACGTACCCTTTTCTGGACCGTTGGTTACGGCGTGTGTATCGCCATTTACCTACAGATGTTGTAAGCCTTCAAGGCCGTCACTTTACTCGGCAA
>CANLWQ010000138.1 GCA_947494405.1 Comamonadaceae bacterium
AAAAACTGTGCGCACTTTTTCATGGCAGAAATGGCCATCTGGATGGCCGGCTACACCACCGTCGCGATTTTCCCCACCGAAAGCGCCGACACCGTGAAGTTTGTTTTAGAGCATTCTGAGTCCAGCCTGCTGTTTGTCGGCAAGCTCGATGAATGGCACAAACAAGCCCCAGGTGTGCCCAAGGATTTGCCACGCATCGCTTTGCCGCTGGCGCCGCAGACGCCTTACCAAAGCTGGGATGCCATCACTTCCAGCACCGAACCTTTGCAAGGCGATGTGCTGCGCGACGACAACGACTTGGCCATGATTATTTACACCTCGGGTTCCACCGGACAACCCAAGGGCGCTATGCACAACTTTGCGCGCATCAGCGCCGTGGGTCACGGCATTGCCAACCGTATCAACGACAGCTTAGGTGCCAACCGCGATCACCGCATGTTGTCTTACCTGCCACTGGCGCATGTGTTCGAGCGCGCTTGGGCTGAAACCGTGTCTTTGGTGCATGGTCGTATCCATATGTTTTTTGCCGAAAGTCTGGACACATTTATCCTCGACTTGAACCGCGCACAGCCCACCATTTTTGTGTCGGTGCCGCGTTTGTGGTTGAAGTTTCAGCAAGGTGTGTTTGCCAAAATGCCCGCCAAAAAACTCAATCTGCTGCTGTCCCTGCCGTTTATTGGCAAGGTGGTGGCCAAAAAGGTGCTGACCGGCTTGGGCTTAGACAAAGTGGAAATGGCCGGCAGCGGCTCGGCGCCCCTGCCGCCTGACTTGATTCGTTGGTACCGTCGATTGGGTTTGAATTTGGTTGAGGGCTATGCCATGACCGAAGACTTTGCTTACTCACACAGCTCCGACGACACCTACAACGAACCCGGTTACGTGGGTATTCCGTATGAAGGCGTGCAGGCCCGTATCAGCGACGAAGGGGAAATTCTCATCAAGTCGCCTGGGCAAATGGTGGGCTATTACAAGCGCCCCGATCTGGATGCGCAAAGCTTCACTGCTGACGGCTTCTTTAAAACCGGCGACTTGGGTTCGCGTCGCCCCGACGGTCAACTCAAAATCACCGGTCGCTTGAAAGAATTGTTCAAGACCAGCAAGGGCAAATATGTCGCACCCGCCCCCATTGAAAACCTGTTGAATGCCCACCCCATGATCGAGTTGTCCATGGTGTCGGGTTCGGGTTTTGAGTCGGCTTATGCCTTGGTGGTATTGGCCGAAGACCTGCGTCCCAAGCTTCAGCAAAACGAGGTTCGCTCTGAGGTGGAAAAAGCCTTGTCCGAACTGCTTGCCAAGGTCAACCAAGAAATCGCCGACTATGAACGGCTGAAAATGTTGGTGGTGGCGGCTCAGCCTTGGAGCATTGAAAACGGCTGCTTGACGCCCACCATGAAAATCAAACGCAGCCACATTGAGTACTCGGTGCAGCACCAACTCGACAATTGGTATGCCAACAGCAAAGTGGTGATTTGGTCTTAAACCTTGGGGCGGGGTGACAAACCCCAGGCCACACCACCGGCGACCAAGCCCCAAAACGCCGGGCCTATGCCCCACAAACTCAAACCCGAAGCGGTCACCAAAAAAGTGATGAAAGCCGGCTCGCGGGTGGATGTATCGGCCAAAGCACTCACCAGCGCATTGGCAATCGTGCCAAACAATGCCAGGCCTGCAATCACCATCACCAGCGCCTTGGGTAAAGCGGCAAACAAGCTGACCACCGAGGCGCCAGCCAAGCCCATCAACATATAAAACACACCAGCGCTCATGGCTGCGGTGTAGCGTTTACTTTTATCTGGATGCGCCTCTTCACTCGAGCAAATCGCTGCAGTGATGGCGGCCAAGTTCAGCGCAAACGCGCCAAAAGGCGCCAGCAGCAGATTGACCACACCAATCCAGCCCATCACGGGGGACAAGGGTGGCGCGTAGCCATGCGCTTTCATCGCCGCCACGCCGGGAATGTTTTGCGCAGCCATGGTGATGATGAACAAAGGCAAGGCCATGCCAATCAAAGCTGCCAAGCTGAATTGCGGTGTGACCCACATGGGTTGGGCCCACTGCCAATCAATGCTTTGCCAATCCACACTGCCCTGCCAAGCGGCAAGCGCAGTTCCAGCAAACAACGACAAGACCACGGCATAGCGGGCTTGCCAGCGTCTGGCCAGCAAATACACCAGCGTCATCAACAAAGGCAGCGCCCACTGCTGCGACATGGTGACAAACACATCCAAGCCCAAGCGCAACAACACCCCCGCCAACATGCCAGAGGCCAGAGGCAATGGTATGCGGTGCATGAAGCGCTCAAACACACCGCTAAAGCCCACCGCTATCACCAATAAGGCGGACACCACAAAAGCGCCTATGACTTCGGCCATGGGCATGCCACTGGCCGCGGTGATCAGCATGGCGGCTCCTGGCGTGGACCACGCCGTGACCACCGGTTGTTTGTAATGCCACGACAAGCCCAAGCAGGTGATGCCCATGCCCAAACCCAGCGCCCAAATCCAAGACGCCATTTGCGCGGCATCTGCGCCAGAGACCTGAGCCGCGTGGAACACCACCGCCGCAGAACTGGAAAAACCCACCATGACCGTGACTGCGCCCGCAAACACGGTTGACACAGAGACATCTTTAATGAAAGACATGCGAGGCTTATCCTTTGATCGACCAAACCCGCATCCTATCTCTGCTGAGTCTTGGCTATGACCTCAAGCGATATCTGGGCGACACCTCTTTGATCTGACAGGGGCTAACATGGAGGAAGTTTGTTCAGGAGTTTCCTATGACCGTCATTACCCATATTGCAGACCTTCAAGCCTTGGCGAAAAAACGTGTGCCGAAAATGTTTTACGACTACGCCGATTCAGGCAGTTGGACAGAAAGCACCTACCGCGCCAATGAAGATGATTTTCAAAAAATCAAACTTCGCCAACGCGTGGCGGTCAATATGGAAGGCCGCAACACCTCCAGCACCATGATTGGCCAAACAGTTGCCATGCCCGTCGCCATCGCGCCCACCGGCATGACAGGTATGCAGCATGCCGATGGTGAAATTTTGGCGGCCCGTGCCGCGAAAAAATTTGGCATCCCCTTCACCTTGTCCACCATGAGCATTTGCTCTATCGAAGAAGTGGCCAAGCATGCGGGCGCCGGATTTTGGTTTCAGCTCTACGTCATGCGTGACCGCGAATTTGTGGCTCGCTTAATTGAACGCGCCAAAGTCGCGGGTTGCACAGCACTGGTGTTGACGCTGGACTTGCAAATCTTGGGGCAACGCCATAAAGACATTAAAAACGGTTTGTCTGCACCACCCAAACCCACCATTGCCAACCTGATCAACCTCATGACCAAGCCCGGTTGGTGCATGGGCATGCTGGGTACACCGCGTCGCCAGTTTGGCAATATCGTCGGCCATGTCAAAGGCGTCGAAGACATGAGTTCTTTGGGCGAGTGGACCAGCGGCCAATTCGACCCCACCCTGAGTTGGGCTGACGTGGAGTGGGTGAAAAAACTCTGGGACGGCAAACTCATTTTGAAAGGCATTCAAGACGTGGAAGACGCACGCTTGGCGGTGCAAAGCGGTGCGGACGCCCTCATCGTGTCCAACCACGGCGGGCGTCAACTGGATGGCGCCGAGTCCAGCATCAACGCCTTGCCAGCCATTGTGCAAGCTGTGGGCAAAGACATCGAAGTGCATATGGATGGCGGCATTCGCAGCGGCCAAGATGTGCTCAAAGCCAGGGCGCTGGGCGCACAAGGTGTGTACATAGGCCGCGCCATGCTGTATGGCTTGGGCGCCATGGGTGAAGAGGGCGTGAGCAAAGCGCTGCAAATCATCCACAAAGAGTTGGAACTCAGCATGGCGTTTTGTGGCCATACCCAGATCAACACGGTAGACCGCAACATTTTGTTGCCTGGAACTTTCCCTAGCTAAGCTTTGTAGCCTAGGCGTTCATGGCCTTACTGCGCCGCATTGCCCACTTGGACATGGATGCGTTTTACGCATCGGTCGAATTGCTGCGTTACCCCCAGCTCAAAGGCTTACCGGTGGTGATTGGCGGGGGCCGGCGTCGCGAAGATGATTTGCTGGCTGCCATGCGTTTGCGCGAACCTGACCGCGAATGGACCAGCGAACATTTAAGCGACATCCCCTTAGATGTATTCCCGCGCTTAACCAGCTATGAAGGACGTGGCGTCATCACCACCGCCACCTATGCAGCCAGGGCTTTCGGTGTGGGCTCGGCCATGGGTGTGATGAAGGCTGCCAAGCTGTGCCCTCAAGCTATTTTGCTGCCGGTCGACTTTGACCAATACCGCCACTACTCACGCACTTTCAAAGACATTGTTCTGGAGATTGCGCCGGTGGTGGAAGACCGCGGCGTAGATGAAATTTACATAGACTTCACCGATGTGCCAGGCGGACAACGCGCAGGCGGACAAGCCTTGGCACGTTTGATTCAAAAAGCCATCAGCGACGCCACCGGCCTGACCTGCTCAATAGGTGTGGCACCCAACAAACTGTTGGCCAAGATGGCCAGTGAGTTCAACAAGCCCAACGGTATTTCCATTATTCACATGGAAGATATTCAAAGCCGCATTTGGCCTTTGACGTGTCGCAAGATCAACGGCATTGGCCCCAAGGCCGATGAGAAACTGCAGGCGTTTGGCATTCACACGATTGGCGATTTGGCGACCAAAGAACGTGAATGGCTGATGCAGCACTTTGGCAAAGCCTATGGCGCTTGGCTGTTTGATGCGTCTCACGGCATAGATGAACGTGCGGTGGTGACTGAAAGCGAGCCAGTGTCCATGAGCCGCGAAACCACTTTTGAAAAAGACCTGCACGTTGTGCATGACCGCGCTGCCTTGGGCGACATTTTTACGCGCTTGTGCCAACAAGTGGCCGCTGATTTGCAGCGCAAAGGTTATGTGGGCAAAACCATTGGCATCAAGCTGCGTTTCGATAATTTTCAAAGCGTCACACGCGACCAAACGATTGACCATTACACCGCCAACCCCGCAGAAATTCGTCAGGTGGGTGGTTTGTGTTTAAAGCGGGTGGACATGAAGCGCCGTCTTCGCTTGCTGGGTGTGCGGGTGGGCGCACTGGTGAAATCAGACGCCAAGGAAGCGCTCTACCCTGCTGCGGCAAAATTGCCTACCGTCTTGCAAGCACGCGAACCTGCTTTGCCTTCTTCACCTTCAGAGCCCCAACATGAACAAGCTGACCTGTTTTGATTTAAGCATCAACGACCATATCGCCCACTTGGTGTTGAACCGCCCCCAAGCACTCAACACCTTGGACCTGATTTTTTGGCGAGAGCTTGATGCAGTGCTTCACGATTTACACCAAGGCAACCAAGCGCGTGTTTTGGTGATCAGCAGCACCGGCAAACATTTCAGCGCGGGCATGTCGCTGGAGGTGTTTGGCTCGACGGTCGCAATGGATGACCAAAGCGCCGAAGGCCGCGCTGCGATTTGCGATATGTTGGCGGGTTTGCAATCCACCTTCACCCGCATTGAAAACTTGCGCATACCCGTTATTGTGGTGTTGCAAGGCGGTTGCATTGGCGGCGCGGTGGACATGGTCACAGCCGCTTGCTTGCGTTACGCCAGCGCAGATGCGTTTTTCTGTATCCAAGAAATCAATATCGGCATGGTGGCCGATGTGGGCACCTTGCAGCGTTTACCCAAACTCATGCCCATGGCGGTGGTGAAAGAACTGGCTTACACCGGACG
>CANLWQ010000139.1 GCA_947494405.1 Comamonadaceae bacterium
GTTCGGGTTGGCCTCTATTTCAGCGGCCGTGCCTTGGGCCATCACCCGCCCGCCGTGCACGCCTGCGCCTGGCCCCATGTCAATGCAGTGATCGCTGGCGCGAATCATGTCTTCGTCGTGCTCGACCACCAACACGCTGTTGCCAATGTCGCGCAGGTGTTTCAAAGTGTCTATCAAGCGGTCGTTGTCGCGCTGGTGCAAACCTATGCTGGGCTCGTCCAGCACATACATCACGCCCGTGAGCCCCGAGCCAATTTGCGAAGCCAAGCGTATGCGCTGCGCCTCGCCGCCCGACAAGGTATCAGCACTGCGTGAAAGGCTGAGGTAGGTAAGCCCCACATCATTTAAAAACTTCAGCCGGTTGGCCACTTCGCGAATCACTTTTTCGCCAATGTCGGCCTTGTTGCCCAAAAGCTTCAAGTCTTGGAAATACGCTTGGCATTCGGCCAAGGTGATGTGGCTCACATCGTGCATGGTGCGCGCCTGCAGGCCTTCGCCTAAGCGCACATTGCGCGCCTCTATACGTAAACGCGTGCCTTGGCATTCTTGGCAAGGGCGGTGCCCTCGGTAACGCGACAACTCCTCGCGCACCAAGGCCGAGTCGGTGTCGTGGTAGCGGCGCGTCATATTGGGCACTATGCCTTCGAACGCATGCAGCTTGCTGGTTTTGCGACCCGCTTTGGCGCCCGACTCCAGCACATAGCTGAACTTGATTTCTTCCGTGCCCGAACCAAACAAAACAACGTTTTGTACCGCTTCGGGCAAATTCTCAAACGGGGTTTCCAAATCGAAAGCGTAATGCTTGGCCAAGCTTTGCAGCATGGCGAAGTAATACGCGTTGCGCTTGTCCCAGCCTTTGATGGCACCACTGGCCAAGCTGAGCGTGGGGAAAGCAACGATGCGGGCGGGGTCAAAAAAGGTTTGTTCGCCCAAGCCCTCGCAAGCCGGACATGCACCCAGCGGCGAGTTAAAAGAAAACAAGCGCGGCTCAAGCTCGCCAATGGCGTAGTTGCAATGCGGACAGGCAAAACGGGCGTTGAAAGCTTGCTCGACGCCGCTGTCCATGTCGAGCACCACAGCGCGGCCATCGGCCAAGCGCAGAGCGGCCTCCAAGCTTTCGGCCAAACGCGTGGCCATATCGGGGCGCACCTTCAAGCGGTCCACCACCACATCGATATCGTGTTTTTCTTTTTTCTCTAAGGCTGACAAGTCGGCCATCTCTACCACTTGTCCATCGATACGAAAACGCACAAAACCCAGCGCTTGCATTTGCAAGAAGACCTCGGCGAATTCGCCCTTGCGCTCACGTGCCACCGGCGCCATGACCATGATGCGTGCATCTTGCGGCATGGCCAACACCGCATCGACCATTTGAGACACGCTAGACGACTGCAGCGGCACGCCGTGCTCGGGGCAATGCGGTGTACCGGCGCGGGCAAACAACAAGCGCAAGTAATCGTGAATTTCGGTGACTGTGCCCACGGTGGAGCGCGGGTTGTGGCTGGTGGCTTTTTGCTCGATGGCGATGGCCGGTGACAAGCCTTCAATCAGGTCCACATCGGGCTTGTCCATGCGCTGCAAAAACTGCCGCGCATAGGCTGAGAGGCTTTCCACATAGCGGCGCTGGCCTTCGGCGTACAAAGTGTCAAAGGCCAAGCTGGACTTGCCCGAGCCCGACAAGCCGGTGATGACCACCAACTGGTTGCGCGGTATATCGACGTCTATGTTTTTCAGGTTGTGCGTGCGCGCACCGCGCACACTGATGCGGCCAAAAGCACTGGGGCCACGCATTTGGGTGCCTAAATAATGCGCGTCAGTTGGAGAATTCACGGTGATTTGGGCTTTCTCTAGGGCAACCCGACATCATAGCCAACCCGTTTATGCGCTACCCTTTGAAGCTAACCACTGACCACTTCACGCCAAGCCAGCGCAACCCGCTCGGGCGTCAAATCATTCAAGCAGCGCATATGCCCCAAGGGGCACACCCGCTCAAAGCAGGGCGCACAGTCCAACGGCGGTTGGTAATTGGCCTCGGTTTTCAGCCACATCACCACCGCTTTGTCGCTCAAAGGCGGCGTGTGCAAGGGGCTGGACGAGCCAAACAGCGCCAGTTGCGGCACACCCATGGCGGCAGCCACATGCATGAGGCCAGAGTCGTTGCTGAGCATGGCCTGGGCTGAGGCAATCAAGGCCATGGCTTGGCTCAAGTCGGTTTGGCCCGCCAAGCTGCGTGCAAGCTTGGGCCGCTCTTGGTTGATGCGCTCAGCAATGTCTTCACACAAGGAGGCTTCTTTGGCCGAGCCCAGCAACACCACCGGCAAATCGGTGCGTGCAGCGATATCCGCAAAGTAGGCAGCGGGCCAACGTTTGGCGGGGCCAAATTCCGCGCCGGGCGCAAACACCGCGTAAGCGCCCAGCTTCAAGTCGAAATGCAACAAACTGTTTTTCAACACATCCAAGGACAAATCCAGCTTGGGCTGCAATGTGGTGTCGGTGTCTGCTTGCGCCAAAGCCAAGTAATGCGCCACCATGGAACCGCGGCTGTGTTTGCTGGGGTTGGCCATGCGTTGATTGAGCAAAACAAGGCGCAACTCGCCTTGGTAACCGATGCGCTTTGGGATACCCGCCAACCAAGGCAGCAAGGCGCTCTTGAATGAATTGGGGCAGACATATGCCCGCTCAAACCGGCCCTGCCACTGCTTGGCCAAAGCGCGCCGCGCCGACAAATGCAAACCACCACGGGGAAACGGCAGTTCAATCACCTCGGCAACAGAGGACATGGCGCGGTAAATCGGCGCCACCCATGGCATGGCAGCTACGGTCAGGCGTTCACCACGCTTTGCCAACACCCGCATCAAGGGTTCGGTCATCACCGCGTCGCCTATCCACTGCGGCGCTATCACCAAGCTGGCTGTCATAAATAATCGGGGTCAGATCCCAATTAATTAATGCGCGGCCACATGCTCGCCCGCTTTCAGCTGGTACGCGGTGCTGCAATACGGGCACTTGGCGTGACCGGTGCGCGCCACATCCAAAAACACCTTGGGGTGGCTGTTCCAAATCTTCATATCTGCCAAGGGGCTGGGGCAATACACGCCGCCATGGCCGTTAAGGTCTTTGGCTAACAATTCAACCGTTTTTTGCATGCTTAAACCTTGGTCAGCCAATGCGAATACTTGGCGTTGCGGCCGTTGACAATGTCAAAGAACGCGGTTTGGATTTTTTCGGTGATGGGGCCACGACTGCCCGCGCCTATTTCGATGCGGTCGAGTTCGCGCACCGGTGTCACTTCGGCCGCCGTGCCGGTGAAAAACGCCTCATCAGCGATATAAACCTCGTCGCGGGTGATGCGCTTTTGCACGATTTCAAGGCCCAAATCTTTGGCGATGTGAAACACCGTGTTGCGGGTGATGCCATTCAAAGCGCCAGCCGATAAATCGGGAGTGTAAATCACGCCGGCCTTGATGATGAACAGGTTTTCACCTGCTCCCTCAGACACAAAACCACTGGCGTCGAGCAGCAAGGCCTCGTCATAGCCGTCGTCTAAGGCTTCCATATTGGCCAAAATCGAGTTGGTGTAATTGCTCACCGCCTTGGCTTGGGTCATGGTGATGTTGACATGGTGGCGGGTGTAGCTGCTGGTTTTCACGCGAATACCGCGCTTCATACCTTCTTCACCCAAGTAAGCGCCCCAGGTCCAAGCGGCGACCATCAGGTGAATTTGGTTGCCCTTGGGGGATACACCCAGCTTTTGCGAGCCAATCCAGGTGAGCGGGCGTATATAGCCGCTTTTCAAATTGTTTTCTCTCACCACGGTGCATTGCGCCTGAATGACTTCTTCGGGCGTGAAGGGAATCTTCATACGCAGAATTTTCGCGCTGTTGAACAAGCGCTCAGTGTGTTCTTGCAAACGAAAAATGGCCGTGCCTTGCGCGGTGTCGTATGCGCGCACACCCTCGAAAGCACCACAGCCGTAGTGCAAGGTGTGGGAAAGCACATGGATTTTCGCGTCGCGCCAATCGACCAACTCGCCGTCCATCCAAATCTTGCCGTCGCGGTCGTGCATAGGTGGGGGCTGGGCGCTCATGGGTATCCTTTATTCGGGGTCAGCGTAGTCTAAGGCTGGCGATTTTACGTTGCATCTTGTGGTGCGGCCGGCTCTGCGGCCCGCACCAAGGTCCATTGGCGCAAACGGCCTTCTTGAAAATGGCATTGCACACAGTCGTTTGCGCCGTCGCGCCACTCGAAAATATCCATGGTTTTGTCGTCGCTGGGCAGGCGTTGGCCCAAGCTGGCGGCCAAGCCAATCACCTTGAGCAAACGCAAACCGTTATGTAACTGGGCGTGGAACATGATGGCATTGTTGACCGAGCCCACAGGCTGATCGGCAGCGCGCTCCATGGTTTGCATCAGACCGGTGGAGAGTTGCAGCAGCCAAAAAATAATGCCACTGGAAACCAGCGAAAAGCCCCACCAGCCAAAGGCCCGAAACGAGCCGTACAGCAAGACTGCCAAGCCCAAGACCACCGCTAAATTTCGCCCATTCATGGCGGATATTTTGACTTAAATGGCTAGGCTCTCAACTGCGTATACGCAAACCACAGCACGCACAAGAAAAGAGCCAAGCCAAGCAGCCCCCAATTGCGGTGTATGCCCGCTTGGCGGTCTGCCTGCTTGCGGCCAATCAACATGGCTTTGAGCAAGTTTTCGCCGTGGGTGCGGCTGCTCCACAACACCCCCAACACATGCACCACCACCAGCATCATGAGGGTGTTGGACACTATTTCATGCGCCTCTTCCGTCCACTCGGCTGCGTTATCGGCCAAAGCCAGCCAGCCGGTGTAGACGCTCAGCGCCACCAATGCCATGAGCAAAATCACAGCCACTGCGCCCACCGGGTTGTGGCCTACAAAATGTTGCGGCTCGCTGCTTCGCAAGCTCTTGATGTAAGACCACACTTGTGCCGGCCCGCGCACAAATTCGCTGAACCTTGCATAACGTGTGCCGACAAGCCCCCAGACCACGCGAAACCCAATCAAGCCCGCCGCCACCCAACCCAAGGTGTGGTGCAAGCGCTCGAAATCTTTGCTCTCGCCGGTGACATAGGCGCCAATCACGCTGGCGACCAAGGTCCAATGAAAGACCCGCACGGGCCAGTCCCATACTTTGACGCTGGTGATTTCTGTTTCAGTAGAGTTCATGAGGGAATCAGCACGGTTTTGGCGTTGTATTCGCCAGAGGGTGCGCCACGGTGACAGGCGGCGCAGTTAGAGGGACTTTTCACATAAAGGTTTTTCCAGACTTTGGCGGGCAGTTTTTTACTGACTTTATGAATGCCTAGCCACCACTCCGCACGGGTGATGCGGTTATCGGGCGGTATCTGTTCGCCCACCCATTCTGGGTTGATGGCCTTGGTTTGCAGCCAATGGGCAATCGCGCTTTGGGTGTCACTGTTGAGCAGCACGTTGGCGGCGAAGTGCTTTGGCAAACCATCGGTGATGTTTTTCCAAGCGGCAGCAGGCAGCAAGCCCGGTGGGTAAGCGAAATGGCAGACCGAGCACTCTTGCTGGTAAGCGGTGAGGGCAGGCGCTGGCACCACACGCTGGGCGTGGCTAGAGGTGGCCCATAGCAGGCTGATAACAATAAGCACCCACTTTGACAGGGTTTGCATCGCAACTTCTCCTTGATGACAGGAGAGTTGTAGTTGGAGCCGCCCCCAAAGA
>CANLWQ010000140.1 GCA_947494405.1 Comamonadaceae bacterium
CCCAAAGGAGACACAGACACGGAGGCATCCAGCGCTTCCAACACGGTGGTGAAGCGCTCGTGGGAGGCCGACAGTTGTTCACGGATTTTGTTGGGTTCGGTGATGTCGGTCATGGAGGTCATCCATCCAGTTTGTTGACCCACTGCATCAATCAAAGGCGATACATACAACCTTGCATCAAAAATACTTCCATTCTTGCGCTTGACTCTGATTTGAAAGCCGCTCAACGTGGTGCGCCCATTGAGTTGATCGTTGAGTTTGGTGTGGAGTGTTTCACGGTCTTCATCTGGCCAATAAGGAAAGGGCGAGTTAGATCCCACCAGATCTGCTTCGCTCCATCCGGTCATTTGGCAAAAAGCGGCATTCACATAGGTGATGCGGCCATTCATGTCCATGGCGCGCATGCCCGTAAGTATGGAGTTCTCCATGGCGCGACGGAAATTGGTCTCAGTGGTCAATGCTTGTTGGGCTTGCAGTCGACGACGGGTATGTCGCCAAGTCCCTATCAACATCCAAGTGGTCATGCCACTCAGTATGAGCACCAACCAGAAAAGCCCGCTGCCAATTAAAACTTGCGATGTTCGATAGGCTTGCGCACGAAGTTGCAGGCTGTTGCCAATGATGGAAACGGGAACGATGAATTCATAGGCTTTGGACTCCCAAGGCGAGAGTTGCCACAAGCCAGAACGTGGTTTGATGCTTTGACCGGCTAACAATGAATTTTTGGCATCCACTAACGCGACCGCATGTCGGGTGGTGATTTCTGGGGGAACGCTGAAACGCAGAAAGCCATCAATCGAATACTCCACCATCACAACGCCTTTGAATTGGTTGTTGCTGCTGATGGGAATATGCAGCTGCACCTGTGCCTCAGCTTGCCGGGTTTTTTCCTGCGCTTTGGTGGTGATGGGAGGAGAAAAAACAGCTTGACGCAATTCCTTGGCCATCAAGTAAGTGTCTTCAGTTTCAGGGTAATCAAGCCATGCCCCTTGATAGCCTAAGCGCAGCAGGTCTGCGCTGCTGCTGGCCGAACGGGCTCGGGTGCGACGGTATTCATCTACCCAAGAGATGGCGGATATTTCAGGATATCGCTTGATCAAATCTGAAGATTGCTCATTGAATTCAGGCAAGCTGATCTTGTTATTGCTGATATCGTTGGCCAATTTCATCATTTGCTCTTGTTGTTCAAGCAAATGCAGGCGCATTTTTTGGTTGGCATATTCCAAGTCGCGCTGAACGCTTTCTTGGTCTCTTTCCATCTCTTCGTAACGTAAATAGCCAACGCTACTGATAATAGTCAGCAGGAAAATAGCCACAGCGCCCATGGGAGCAATAAGTGCTACGCGGTCTTGTCGGTTGGGCGATTGTTTTTTCCACCAAGTCACCCAGCCACGCGTCAATGGCTTGATGAGAACGGATATTTTTTGAATAGGCATTGGGTTTAAGTTTAGGGCACTGTAGTCAACTAGAAAGCGGTGTGGTCATTAAATTTCATATTAAGAAATCAGAAAGCACTATTTGAAATTCACATCAAAACATGCGACACTTTCATCAAACCAATGCCCTATATGGAGACACCATGGCCGCTCAAAACGAATCCTTGCGTACCTTCGCCATCAACGACAGCGACAGCCAAGAAACCCGCGAATGGCTTGACGCGCTATCTGCCGTCATACAAGCTGAGGGACCTGAGCGAGCCCACTATTTATTAGAGCAACTGCTTGAACACGCCCGCGAAAACAGCATAGACATGCCTTTTTCGGCCAACACCGGCTATGTCAACACCATCGAGCCCGATCAAGAAGAGCGTTGCCCAGGCAATTTAGAAATTGAAGAGCGCTTGCGTGCTTATATGCGTTGGAACGCCATGGCCATGGTGGTGAAAGCCAATCGCCACAACCCTGCTGACGGCGGCGACTTGGGCGGCCATATCGGTTCTTTTGCTTCGCTGGCGCACATGTTCGGCGCTGGCTTCAACCATTTTTGGCATGCGGAAAACGAGCACCATGGCGGCGATTTACTTTATATACAAGGCCATGTGTCACCCGGCGTGTATGCACGTGCTTTTTTAGAAGGACGCCTGACAGAGGAGCAGTTGCTTAACTTCCGCCAAGAAGTGGACGGCAAAGGCTTATCCAGCTACCCCCATCCCAAGCTCATGCCCGAGTTTTGGCAGTTCCCCACCGTGTCTATGGGCCTGGGCCCGTTGATGGCGATTTACCAAGCGCGGTTCTTGAAATACCTGCATGCCCGGGGGATTGCTAACACCGAAAACCGCAAGGTCTGGGTGTTTTGTGGTGACGGCGAAATGGACGAGGTCGAGTCCTTGGGCGCGATTGGTTTGGCTGCGCGAGAAAAGCTAGACAACTTGATTTTTGTGGTGAACTGCAATTTGCAGCGCTTAGACGGTCCGGTTCGGGGCAACGGAAAAATCATCCAAGAGTTAGAAGGTGAGTTTCGTGGCTCGGGCTGGAACGTCATTAAATTGGTTTGGGGCAGCAACTGGGACCCCTTGCTGGCGCGTGACCACGACGGCGCTTTGCGTCGCATCATGATGGAAACCGTTGATGGTGACTTTCAAGCCTTTAAAGCCAATGACGGCGCTTATGTGCGCAAACATTTCTTTGGGCGCGACCCGCGCACCTTGGAGATGGTGGCCAAGATGAGCGACAGCGATATTTGGAACTTGCGCCGAGGCGGTCATGACCCCCAAAAGGTTTATGCGGCATTTTCATCTGCGGTCAAGCACCAAGGCCAGCCCACAGTTTTGCTCATTAAAACCGTTAAGGGCTTTGGCATGGGTTCGTCTGGCGAGGGCAAAAACACGGTGCACCAAACCAAGAAGCTGACCGACGAAGACATCAAAATTTTCCGCGACCGTTTCAATATTCCCATCCCTGACAGCCAGTTGTCTGAGCTGCCGTTTTACAAGCCGGCGGATGACACGCCTGAGATGCGCTATTTGCACGAGCGTCGCCAAGCCTTGGGTGGCTATTTGCCCCACCGACGCACCAAAGCAGACGAGCATTTCACCGTGCCCTCGCTGGACATTTTCAAGGCCATTACCGAGCCCACGGTGGAAGGCCGCGAAATCTCCACCACCCAAGCTTATGTGCGTTTTCTCACGCAGCTGTTGCGCGACCAAGCGCTGGGCCCTCGCGTGGTGCCTATTCTTGTGGACGAAGCCCGCACCTTCGGCATGGAAGGTTTGTTCAGACAAATTGGTATTTACAACCCCGATGGTCAGCAGTACACGCCGGTCGACAAAGACCAAGTGATGTATTACAAGGAAGACAAAGCGGGTCAGATTTTGCAAGAGGGCATCAACGAAGCTGGCGGCATCAGCAGTTGGATTGCAGCAGCGACGTCTTACTCGACCAACAACCGCATCATGGTGCCGTTTTATGTGTACTACTCGATGTTTGGTTTCCAGCGTGTAGGCGACTTGGCTTGGGCCGCGGGGGATATGCAGGCGCGCGGCTTTTTGTTGGGTGGCACTTCGGGACGCACCACTTTGAATGGCGAAGGTTTGCAACACGAAGACGGCCACAGCCATATATTGGCGGGCACGATTCCCAATTGCGTCAGCTACGACCCGACCTTTGCCCACGAGGTAGCGGTCATCATGCAGCATGGCTTAAAGCGCATGGTTGAACAGCAGGAAAACGTTTTTTACTACCTCACGCTGCTGAATGAAAACTACGCCATGCCTGGCTTGGTGGCCGGTACACAAGAGCACATCATCAAGGGCATGTATCTTTTGCAAGAAGCCGTTGGTGCGAAAAAAATGCCCCGCGTGAACCTGCTGGGCTCGGGCAGTATCTTGCGCGAATCGATTGCGGCACGCGAGTTGTTGTCTGCCGATTGGGGTGTAGCCGCTCATGTGTGGAGTTGCCCAAGCTTTAACGAATTGGCCCGCGACGGCGCTCAAGTCGAGCGCTGGAACCTGATGCATCCCACCGAAAAACCACAGACCTCTTTTGTGGCTCAGCAGTTGAGTGCGCACGAGGGCCCCGTGGTGGCGTCTACCGATTACATGAAAGCCTATGCCGACCAAATTCGCGCCTTCTTGCCGGCGGGGCGCAATTACAAGGTCTTGGGCACCGATGGTTTTGGCCGCAGCGATTTCCGCGCCAAGTTGCGTGAACACTTTGAGATCAATCGCCATTACATTGTGGTGGCAGCCCTCAAAGCACTGAGCGAAGACGGCACAGTGCCTGCGGCAACCGTGGCGCAAGCGATTCAAAAATATAAATTGCAAGCGGACAAGATCAATCCGCTGCACGCCTAAGGGAGAAAAACGATGGCAATCATGGAAGTGAAGATTCCCGACATCGGCGACTTTGATGAAGTGGCGGTGATTGAGTTGCTGGTCAAGGTGGGAGATAAAGTGCGCGCCGAGCAGTCGCTGATCACGGTCGAGTCAGACAAAGCCTCGATGGAGATTCCGTCCTCGCATGCGGGAGTGATCACCGCTTTGATGGTCAATCTTGGCGACAAGGTCAAGCAAGGTTCAGTGATAGCGCAGTTGGAGATGGGTGATGTGGCCATCGCCGCGCCTGTTGTGCCCGCGGCCGCGCCATTGCCCGTGGCCGCACCCTCAGCCCCTTTGCCAGCGGTTGTGGTGCCAGTGGTTTCAGCGGTTGTAGCTTCGGTACCAGTAGCTGCGGTGCCCGCGCATGCGCCCACTGCGGTCCTCAGCAGCGATTTGCCGCATGCCTCGCCCTCGGTACGCAAATTTGCCCGCGAGTTGGGCGTGCCTTTGAATGAAGTCAAAGGCAGTGGGCCCAAAGGCCGTATTGGTTTGGAAGACGTACAAGCCTTCAGCCGAGGCGTGATGGCGGGAGACATGCGCACCCAAGCGCAGGCATCCAAAGCGCCTCAGGGCCATGGTGACGGCGCGGGTTTGGGGTTGCTGGCTTGGCCCAAGGTGGACTTTGCCAAGTTCGGTCCTATAGAGCGCAAAGAGATGGGGCGCATCCAAAAAATCAGTGGTGCAAATTTGCTGCGTAATGCGGTGATGATTCCGGCCGTCACCAACCATGACGATGCCGACATCACCGAACTGGAAGCTTTCCGCATCTCCACCAACAAAGAACACGAGAAAAGCGGTGTCAAGGTGACCATGCTGGCTTTCCTCATCAAGGCTTGCGTTTCAGCCTTGCAAAAGTTCCCCCAATTCAATACTTCGCTTGATGGCGATGCGCTGGTTTACAAACATTACTGGCATATTGGTTTTGCGGCGGATACGCCCAACGGTTTGATGGTGCCGGTATTGAAAGACGCCGACAAAAAAGGCATTTTGCAAATCAGCGCCGAGATGGGTGAACTTGCCAAAAAAGCCCGTGAAGGCAAGTTAAGCCCCGCAGAAATGACGGGTGCCACTTTCACCATTTCAAGCTTGGGTGGCATTGGCGGTCGTTATTTCACACCCATCATCAATGCGCCCGAAGTGGCCATTTTGGGTGTGTGTCGCAGCCAGATGCAGCCGGTGTGGAATGGCGCTGAGTTTGTGCCGCGCCTCATCTTGCCCTTGTCGCTCACCTGGGATCACAGGGTTGTCGACGGCGCATCGGCCGCTCGTTTTAATGCCTATTTGGGGCAAGTGTTGGCTGATTTTCGCCGCATCATGCTTTAAGGCCAAGGACATTTATGGCACATACAGATATTCAAGTTCCTGACATCGGCGACTTCGACGAAGTGGC
>CANLWQ010000141.1 GCA_947494405.1 Comamonadaceae bacterium
GGCGGCCAAAGCCGGCATGCATGGCTTCACCATGGCCTTGGCGCAAGAAATGGCCAACAAAGGCGTGACCGTCAACACCGTCAGCCCTGGCTACATTGGCACCGACATGGTCAAAGCCATCAAGCCCGAAGTATTGGAAAAAATTATCGCTACGATTCCCGTGAAACGATTGGGCACGCCCGAAGAAATTGGCTCCATTGTGGGTTGGTTGGCGGGCGATGAATCGGGCTTTACCACCGGTGCAGACTTCTCCTGCAACGGCGGTTTGCACATGGGCTAACTTTAAAAAGAGATGGGTATGAAAGCAGCTTGGTATGAACGCAATGGGCCAGCCATTGAGGTGATGGTGGTGGGTGAGCAGCCCACGCCAGAGGCCGGCGCGGGTGAGGTCAGGGTGAAGTTATACACCTCGGGGGTCAACCCCTCGGATGTGAAGTCACGCATGGCCAGGCCTTTGGTTGGCCCCTTCATCATCCCGCACAGCGACGGCGCGGGCGTCATCGACCAAGTGGGCGCTGGTGTGGATGCTGCGCGTTTGGGCGAGCGGGTTTGGACATGGAACGCCCAGTGGCAGCGCCCGCATGGCACGGCCGCAGAGTACGTGGTTTTGCCCTCCGAGCAAGCCGCACATTTGCCCGACAACACCTCTTTCGAGGCAGGTGCTTGCATGGGCATCCCAGGCTTGACCGCTTTGCAAGCCATGCGATTGGCTGGGGACGTCAAAGGCAAACAGGTGTTGGTGACCGGTGCTTCTTCATGCGTGGGTTACTACCTCACGCAAATGCTGTCGCAAGCAGGGGCCATGGTGATGGGCACCGTGGGCAACGAGGCCAAGGCCGCTTATGCCCAAGCCGCTGGCGCAAAGCACACCCTGTTTTACAAAAACGGCCACACGGTTGACGAGGTGAAAGCTTTGACGCATGGGCAGGGCGTGGATGTGGTCATCGACATGGACTTCTCCACCACTGCAGGCTGGTTGGCCCAAGGCGTGTTGAAGCACCACGGTCAACTGGTGTGCTATGGCTCCAACCCGCCGCTAGACATCAGTCTGGCGTTCAGAGCTATGCTGTTTGGCTCCTTCAATTTGAAGTTCTTTTTGGTTTACGACTTGTTGCCTGCCGATCGATTGGCATGCCTCACCAGCTTGAACGCCATGCTCAAAGCGGGCAGTTTGCAGCACACGGTGTTGCCGGCTTTTTCGCTGGCGCAAGTCGTGCAAGCGCATGAAATGGTTGAGACCGGGCAGTCGATTGGTAATGTGATTCTGCAAATCGCCTGAGTAACCCAAGCCATAAAATCTAGGTATTGATCCAAGCCTTGGAGTTATTTCATGAACCCAGATATTCAACTACCCAAAGTCGTTCAAACCCGCATCAATCGCTTGGCGCAAGCAACCGGGCGCAGCCCCGCAACCATGTTGCGCTTTGTCTTGAGAGATGGCTTTGAAGCTGTGGAACTCAGCATCAAGGAAAACGCGCAGGCTGATGCCGAGTTTGCCAGTGGCGCAAGCTTGAGCCACAACGATGTCTTGCGCGAAGCCCGCGAAGTGCTGAGCCAGGCCAAGCGCGACGTGCGTGTTGCTGCATGACATTGAAGGTGGTTTGGTCAGCGCAGGCTCGCAGTCAATTGATCGCCACGCTCACCTACATCGCCAAAGATGACCCTCCCACTGCAGCCTTGGTTCTCAAACGGGTGGAAAAATCACTGCGCCTGTTGGCGGACTCACCGGATATGGGTGTGCCTGCGCCAGTCTCTGGTGTTCGAACTTATGCCGTACCTAAGACTGGCCACAGTTTTGACTACCGAATAATTCGCCAAGAAATTCGGATACAGCGCTGGTACAGGCAAAGACATCAGCCCCAGATTGCAAATTAACATGCTTGAATTAAAAGCTCCATCAACTACATCTGATAGGCCGTGGCGACTCAGTGTGGCGCCAATGATGGATTGGACCGACCGTCATTGCCGGTACTTTCACCGTCTGCTGTCCAAGCATGCGCGTCTGTACACCGAGATGGTGACCACCGGCGCTTTGCGCCATGGCAGTGTGCAGCGCCACCTGCGCTTCAACGCCGAAGAACACCCTGTGGCCCTGCAACTGGGCGGCAGCGATGCGGCCGATTTGGCCCATGCCGCCAAGCTGGGCCAGGAGTGGGGCTATGACGAAATCAACCTCAACTGCGGCTGCCCCAGTGACCGTGTGCAGCGCGGCGCATTTGGTGCTTGCTTGATGAACGAGCCGCGCACCGTGGCCGATGGTGTCAAAGCCATGCTGGACGTGGTGGATGTGCCAGTGACGGTGAAGCACCGCATTGGCATTGACCGCGTCGAGAGTTACGACTTTGTGCGCGACTTTGTGGGCACGGTGAGTGAGGCCGGTTGCAAGGTGTTCATCGTGCACGCCAGAAACGCATGGCTCGATGGCCTGTCCCCCAAAGAAAACCGCGACATCCCGCCGCTGCGTTACGAGCTGGCTTATCTCCTTAAAAAAGATTTTCCGGGGCTGGTGATGGCGGTGAACGGCGGCATCAAGACCAACCAAGACATTGCGCACCATTTGCAGCAGGCTGATGGCGTGATGGTGGGGCGCGAGGCTTATTACAACCCTTGGCTGCTTAGCACTTGGGACGCCACTTTTTTTGGCGATGACCGCGAAGTACCCAGCCGCGAAGCGGTGGAGGAAGCCATGGTGGCCTACATGGAGCGTGCCTTTGCCGAAGATGGCTGCCCTTGGTATGCGATTGCCCGCCACATGCTGGGCCTGTACCACGGCCAGCGCGGCGCACGTTTGTGGCGACAGGTTTGGAGCGACCACAAGCTCAAACCCTTGCCGCCGCGTGAAGTATGGCAATTGGCCCGAACGGCGTTGGCGCGTGGCGCGGAACAATTGGAACGAACAATTGGGGTCTGACCCCAATTAATCTGCGATGCCGCCCACCACTTGGCTGAAGCCGCCGTCCACATAAGTGATTTCAGCGGACACGCCAGCAGCTAAATCGGACAGCAAGAAGGCGGCGACATTGCCCACATCCTCGATGGTGACGTTGCGGCGAATCGGCGAGTTGCTGGCGACCACCTCCAAAATCTTGCCAAAGCCTTTGATGCCCGAGGCCGCCAATGTTTTGATGGGACCGGCGCTGATGCCGTTGGCGCGCAGACCACGGTTGTGGCTGCCCAGCGACTCGGCCAAATAGCGCACCGAGGCTTCAAGAGAGGCTTTGGCCAAACCCATGGTGTTGTAGTTGGGCACGGTACGCAAAGCGCCCAAATAACTGAGGGTGAGCACCGAGGCTTTGTCGTTGAAGAAGGGCAGCATGGCCTTGGTCATGGCGGGAAAGCTGTAGGCGCTGATGTCGTGGGCAATCGCAAAAGCTTCACGGCTCAAGCCATCTAAAAAATCTCCTGCGATGGCTTCGCGGGGCGCAAACCCAATGGCATGCACAAACCCGTCAAACTTAGGCCAAACCCCAGTCAAGCCAGCTACCAAGTCGGTAATTTGCTGGTCGCTGGACACATCGCAGTCGAACACCAAGCTGGAGCCAAAATCAGAGGCAAATTCGGTGATACGCTCTTTGAAGCGCTCGCCTTGGTAGCTGAACGCCAACTCCGCGCCCTGTGCGTGGCAAGCGCGGGCAATGCCATAAGCAATCGATCGGTTGGACAAAACACCGGTGATCAACAATTTCTTACCGGCTAAAAACCCTGTTTTTGACTGCATCTCTGAGGCTCCTGAAAATCTTGCAGAATTGTCGCATGCGAACTTTTTTACTTTGCTTAAGCTTTTTGTTTTCGCCCAGTGCTTGGGCAGCCCATGCCTATGCCCAGTTTGGTGACATCAAATACCCGGCCGGCTTTACTCATTTCAGCTATGTCAATATCGCCGCGCCCAAAGGCGGCGAGATCATCATGGTGGCACCTACTCGCGCCTCTAGCTTTGATAAATACAACCCTTTCACCTTGAAAGGCACTGCGCCACCGGGGCTGGGGCAGTTGATGCTGGAGACCTTGCTCACCGGCAACAGTGACGAGCCCACCACCGCTTACGGCTTGTTGGCCGAGGATGTGAGTGTTGCCAAAGACAAACTGTCGGTCACCTTCAGGCTCAACCCCTTAGCAAAGTTTCACAATGGCGACCCTGTGCTGGCCTTGGATGTGAAGTATTCGTTTGACCGCCTCACCAGCAAGGAAGCCGCACCGCAATTTCGCACCTATTTCAGCGAGGTGGCCAGCGTGGTGGTGCTGTCCGAACGCGAGGTGCGCTTTAACTTCAAGCGAGCCAACGCCGAATTGCCTCTCATCGTGGGCGGCATGCAAGTGTTCAGCCACACATGGGGCGCTGACAAACCTTTGGACAAAATCATCACAGATGTGCCTATAGGCTCTGGCCCCTACAAGCTGGGCAAAGTTGATTTCGGCAAAGACATTCAGTATGTCCGCGACAACAACTATTGGGCAAAGAACCTGAATGTGCGAAAGGGTATGTTCAATTTCGACCGCATCAGCTACCGCCTCTACAAAGATCCTACCGCGCAGTTCGAGGGCTTCAAGGCCGGTGAATTTGATTACATACAAGCGTTTGTGGCGCGGGAATGGGCCAGAGGCTACAAGGGCAAGTTGTTTGACAACGGCACTTTGATTAAAAAAGAGCTGGAGCATGGCAATGCCGGCGACTTCCAAGGCTTTATGTTCAACACGCGTTTGCCCAAGTTCAAAGATGTGCGGGTGCGTCAAGCCATTGGTTTGGCCATGGACTACGAGTGGATGAACCGCCAATTGTTCTACCAAGCCTATACCCGTGTACGCGGCTATTTTGTGGGCAGCGATTTCGAGGCCAAAGACCTGCCCGATACCGACGAGCTGAATTTACTCGAACCCCTGCGCGGCAAACTCGACCCCACTATCTTCAGCCAGCCCGTGCCTCTGCCGCCTGTCACCAGCCTAGACCCGGCCTCTGGCCATACCTTGCGCGACCATTTGCGCCAAGCCCGCGACTTGCTGACGCAAGCCGGTTGGACTTACCGCGACGGCGCTTTGCGCAACGCCAAGGGCGAGCCCTTCACCATAGAGTTTTTAGACAACTCTGGTTCCATGGGCCGTGTGGTCACGCCGTTTGCCAAAAACTTGGAAAAACTTGGCTTTAAAGTGGTTTACAAAGTGGTGGACTTCGCTGTTTTGCAAAAGCGCATGGATGTGTTTGATTTCGAACTTGTCAGTAACCGCATTGGGGGCAGCGAAGCCCCGGGCACCGAGTTGCTGGAGCGCTTTGGCTCCAAGTCGGCAGACACTGAAGGATCGAGCAACATCATTGGCGTGAAAGACCCGGTGGTGGACGCGCTGCTCGACAAAGTGGTGGCGGCGCAAACCCGAGGCCAGCTGGTGGCGGCTTGCAAAGCACTAGACCGTGTGCTGCGCCACGGCCATTACAGCGTGCCGCATTGGTATGGCAGCGTGCACCGCGTGGCTTGGCGGGCAGGGCGGTTTGAGCAACCCAATATCACCCCACGTTTTTACCAGCCCGAGAGCTGGATTCAATCGACTTGGTGGGCCACGCCTGCCAATCTGGCGGGAGATCGTTGATATGTTTCTTTATATTTTGAAACGCGTTTTGTTGATGATCCCCACCTTGTTCGGGATTTTGTTGCTGACGTTTGTCGTCATTCAATTTGTGCCCGGCGGA
>CANLWQ010000142.1 GCA_947494405.1 Comamonadaceae bacterium
AGCATGCTGGTTTCTTTGTCAGCATGCGCAAAGAAAATTTGCTTATACCGCAGAAACACCACGCGTTGAGATTTCTCTCTCGCAGAAGCAATGAGTGGGATGTTGTCTTCATGGCTGTAAAATCAGACATCGCCATCACTGAGTTCTTCAAACGATACCGCCACTTCATCGCAGGCGTTGAGTACAGCAATACCTTCAGGCAGCACCACATCCACTTGGTTGCGTAGGACGTTGCGCATTTGTTCGGGGGTGCGAATATCGTGAACCTCTAGGCCCAAGGGCTCGGGTACACCAGTGACAACACCCACCAAGCAACGGTCGTAAGCCAATCCTTCGTCCATCAATTGCATGCCCGAGCTTTCAAACACAGCGGCATCCAAGACACGGTTGATAAGCAAGCGCTGGCCCAGCTCGAAAGAGCGGGCATCTTTGCTGACAACACGACGCTGATCGAGGAACAAACCATCTGCACAAGCCAGGCCAGTGTGTTTGCCACTGAGTTCAAGCAACCACGCAATGATTTTGGAAAGCTCTGTGGCTTGGTGACTGCCCATGACGCCCACAATCGGAATGCGTCCGGAGTCTGAAGGTGCAAACAACTGGTCAACAATGGCTTGGCCTACTGGACGGGGCTTGCCCACCACCGGCTTTAAGTGCATCAGCAAGCCTGGGCCCGCATTGACCTCCACCACTGCGCCGTGAACCTCTTGCAAAGGGCGAGATATATCGGGTGTGACCAAATCGATGCCGGCAATATCAAGACCGACAACCTTGGCCGCCAAAATCGCCATATCGGCCACTTGGGGGTGAACCTCATCGGTGACATCGTTGGCCATATTGCCGGTACGCTGAACGATGATGACTTTTCCTTGTTCAGGAACGCTGTCAACTTGATAGCCTTGTTTTTGAATTTCCAAGACGATGTTGCCTTGTTCGGAAAGAATGATTTTTTCTAAAGGAAATTCTTCTTCCAAACCGCGGCGGGGATCGGTATTGACTTGGGAGTCGATGAGTTGCTCCACAGTGGATGCACCATCGCCTGTGATTTGCACTGTTTCACCACGGGAAACAGCCACCACTTTGTCGCCCACCACCAGCAGGCGATGCTCTTCGCCCACAATGAATTGCTCCACAATGACTTCGTTGTTCTCTTCTTCGCGCAAAGCAATATGAAAAGCCGCATGCACTTCTGCTTCGGTTTTCAAATCCAGGGACACACCACGGCCGTGGTTGGCGTCAATGGGCTTGAGCACCACAGGCAGACCAATGTCTTGCGCAACTGACCATGCCTCTTCTGCAGTGGTGACCGTGCGACCTTTGGGTACCGGCACACCGCACTGGGTAAGCAACCGCTTGGTGAGGTCTTTGTCGCTGGAGATGTGTTCTGCAATAGCGCTGGTTTTGTCAGTCTCGGCTGTCCAAATGCGTCGCTGAAGCGAGCCATAACCCAGTTGCACCAAATTACCCGTGGTTAAACGAATAGAAGGTATGCGGCGTTCTGTGGCGGCATCCACAATGCATGCGGTGCTGGGCCCCAAGCACAAGCGGTCCACCATGTCTTTGAGTTTTTTAACCGTGGCCTTGGTATCAAAAGGTGTGTTGTTGATGGCTGCCATCACCAAATCACGGGCATCAACCAAACTGGCCATGCCAATATCTTCTTGTCGCGCCCTGAAAACCACTTTGTAGACGCCGCTGGTACTGGTTTCGCGGGCTTTGCCAAAACTCACCTGCATGCCAGCCAAGGTTTGCAGCTCAATGGCTACATGCTCCACGATGTGACCAGCCCAAGTGCCATCGCGCAATCGCCACACAAACCCGCCCACCTCGCCCACGCTGCAATGGTGTTGCTGCAAACTGGGTAAGTGTTCAATCAAGCGGTCGACAAAACCGGGAATGGTGTTGGAGGGAAATTTTTCTAACTCACCAATATCCAACCAAGCTTCAACTGCAGAGCGGTAAGTCCAAAAATTGGGGCCGCGTAAAAAGCGTTGTTGAAGAATTTGGATATCGTCGAATGTCATAATCGAGGCCTTGTAATTAATTAGCGTTTATTTATTAAACATCGGAATGACCGACTACAGATTTCAGCGGGGAGCGAGTGGCTTATCACAGGATTGGTGGGCTAGGGTGCAAGAGGAGATTCCCGCACTCACCAACGTGCTGGGATGGTTGGAGGTTGACCTCGACAGGCGATTATATTTCGCAAAGTCCTTGCTTTTGCTCTCAAGAGACAGCTTCTTTGTCCTAGAGCCTGGCCATGAGTCCAAGTGGTCGCTGCGTGAATGGCCTCTGACAACCGACTTGCAGATGTCTTTGAAAGACTATGCCGGCGTGGGAACACTGGAGTTACACACCCTCACCCACAGCCTTGGCAGTTGGCGCTTTACGCTGGGGCGCAATGAACAAGCGCAGGCCTTCACCGAGGTTTTCTCGGAACTGCTCTCAGACGCACCTAAGGTCATTGAAGCGGCCACTGCGCAATCCCACAACGAGCTGCCCGTTGAAGAAGAACAACCGCCCCTGCAAGGCAACTGGGGGTTGTTCAGGCTGTGGCGTTTTGCCAAGCCATACAAAGGCCAGTTGTTTTTGGGCTTTATATTGACCTTGGCTTCTACCGCTGCCACTTTGGTACCGCCTTACTTAACCATGCCCTTGATGGATGATGTACTGATTCCTTTTCAAAATGGTCAGCAAATTGATATTGATTTGGTTGTCATGTATTTGGCTGGTTTACTGGGTGCATCCTTGCTTGCATGGGGATTGGGTTGGTACAAAACCTATGTGCTGGCTTTGGCTTCGGAGCGCATAGGCGCAGATTTACGCTCCACCGCTTACGAACATTTATTGCGACTGTCGCTGGAATATTTTGGTGGTCGACGCACAGGCGACTTGATGACCCGAATTGGCAGCGAAACCGACCGCTTATGCATCTTTTTGTCGGTGCATTTTTTAGATTTCGCGACCGACGTGTTGATGATTGTGATGACCGCGGTGATTTTGTTCAGCATCGATCCTTGGCTGGCTTGCGCCACATTGCTGCCCCTGCCTTTCATCGCTTGGTTGATTCAAAATGTGCGTGACAGGCTTCGCTCGGGGTTTGAAAAAATTGACCGCGTTTGGTCGGAGTTGACCAATGTCTTGGCTGACACCATTCCGGGCATTCGGGTTGTGAAGGCATTCGCCCAAGAAAAGCGCGAGGCTTCGCGTTTTCGCTTGGCCAATAAACACAACTTGGCAGTCAACGACCGCGTGAACTTTTTGTGGTCCTTGTTTTCACCCACGGTAACGCTGGTCACCGAAGTAGGTCTGTTGGTGGTCTGGGCATTTGGTATCTGGCAAGTGGCCAATCACCAAGTGACTGTAGGCGTGTTGAGCGCATTTCTCGCTTACAGCAGCCGTTTTTATGCACGTCTAGATTCCATGAGTCGCATCGTGTCGCACACCCAAAAGGCGATTGCCGGCACCAAACGGATTTTTGAAATACTTGATCACGTGTCCAGCGTTCCCGAACCTCTCAACCCGCAGCCCATGCCCAAAATACAGGGGCGCATTCAAATTGACAACATCGGTTTTCGCTACGGCAACCGCGCCGTGATCCGCGGCTTGAGTTTAGACATTGCGCCTGGGGAAATGATTGGCTTGGTCGGGCAAAGCGGCTCCGGCAAAAGCACCATGGTGAACCTCATTTGCCGCTTCTACGATGTGAGCGAGGGTGCGATTCGCATTGATGGCACCGACATTCGCGACTTGCGTGTCAGCGACTACCGCCAACACATTGGCTTGGTGCTGCAAGAGCCGTTTTTATTCTTTGGCACGATCGCCGACAACATCGCTTACGGCAAACCGCAGGCCACGCGCAGTGAAATTGTGGCGGCTGCTCGCGCCGCGCATGCGCATGAATTTATTTTGCGTCTCCCCCAAGGCTATGACTCACTGGTGGGTGAACGCGGCCAATCTTTATCGGGGGGTGAGCGCCAACGCATATCCATTGCTCGCGCACTGTTGATAGACCCGCGCATACTCATCATGGATGAGGCCACCTCATCGGTAGACACCGAGACCGAACAAGAAATCCAAAAGGCCCTAGACAACTTGGTGCGCGGCAGAACCACCATCGCCATTGCCCACCGACTCTCTACCTTGCGCCGAGCTGATCGCTTGGTGGTGATGGAACACGGACAACTGGTTGAGCAAGGACAGCACCAAGAGTTGCTTGACCGGCAAGGGGCTTATTGGCGGCTTTACGAAGCCCAAGCCAGACGCGCAGAAGCCGAACAAGGATTGGTGTCTGTCAGCGACAGCCGCGAGGTGCGCACATGAATACCCTGCGCCACTTGATCAAAGACGAACGCGGACATTGGCAAGCCACACTTGCCGATGGCTCGGTACACAACAGCGTGACGGTGGTCAGGGCGTTTCCTATTTTGGCGCCAGATGAGGCCATCTCGGTGATCGATGTTGAGGGCCACGAGTTGTGTTGGATAGAACAGGTGTCTGATCTGAACGAAAGAGTGCGTGAGGCGGTGGTTTTGGCTTTGCAAACCCGCGAATTCATGCCGGAAATTTTGAGTGTGGAGCGCGTCAGTTAATTTGCCACACCCTCGGTATGGACAGTACAAACCAACCGTGGCAAATGCGAATTCACGCTCAAAGGTGAAGAAGATATACGCCGCGTCAGCGCCCAAACTTTGATCGTGGCAGACGCCCATGGCGTGCAATTTTTGATTAGGGATTTACCCTTACTCGACGCGGCCAGCCGAAAACTGCTCGACAGATTCCTTTGATTTTTAAAGGGTTTTTTTAATGTCCTTTGAATTCAATAGTATTTAAATCGAAAAACTTCAAATAATTAAAAAAATCAAAGATCATTGGAAAGTTATTCATTTAACTTCAGTACCTATAAACCTCAAAAAGGATCAGTATGTTTTACAAAAAATCCGCGTTAGGTTGCTTGGTTTTCGGGTTGCTTTTGGGCAATGCCTTGGCCGACACAACGGACGTCAAAACACAAACCATCGTTGAAATCAAGAAAAGCGGCGCCCATTGCGAGCAAGACCCCAGTTGCTTCAACCGCTATCACCCCGCCATCAAGCCCGTTGCACGTGCCAAGCCTGGTGACTTGATTGTGGTTCACACCCGTGATGCCTTAGATGCCAAACTGAACATCAATTCCTTGCCTAAGGACGTGACAGCCATTGACACCAATTTGATTCACCCCATGACGGGTCCCATTTACATTGAAGGCGCAAAGCGCGGCGATGTACTGGCCATCAAACTGATTGACATCAACCCCAACGAATACGGCTACACCACTTTGATTCCTGGTTTTGGCTTTTTGCCAGACATGTTCCCAGATCCTTATGTCGCCAACTGGAAGCTGAACCGATACGAAGCTGTTTCAGCCCAGTTGCCTGGCGTTCGCATTCCCATGAATGGTTTCATGGGTTCGGTGGGTGTCATGCCTGGCGAAGAAGAAGTTGAAAAATGGTTGGCCCGCGAAAGCCAACTGGGTGCTGCTGGTGGCGTGGCTCTGCCGCCTCAACCTATCAGCGCCCGTCCTGCAGAAATCTGCGGCCCCAAAGGCAGCCATAAAGACAAGTGCTTGCGCACCG
>CANLWQ010000143.1 GCA_947494405.1 Comamonadaceae bacterium
CCGACTGGTGCAACAGTGCCAGAGGGTTTATGTTCGCCTTGGGTTGCATACAAGCGCAAACCTGCCACACCGGCAACTGCCCAACGGGTGTGACCACCCAAGACCCGCAACGGCAAATGGCCTTGGTGGTGCCCAGCAAAGCGCAGCGGGTGAAAAACTTTCACCACCAAACCTTGGAGTCACTGCGAGAGCTGCTGCAAGCCTCGGGTTTACAAACACCCCATCAGCTGCAAGCCAGACACATCATGCGCCGTATCAGTGCACACCAAACCTGTTCGCTGGAAGATTTGTACCCCAGCATGTCTGAGGGGCGTTTATTGCAGGAAGCGACCAGCGAGTTGCCGCCGGTATTTAAAGAATTTTGGCCCTTGGCCAGCGCCCAACATTTCCAGCTTGTAGCGCCAAGCGCCCCAGAGACAGCTTAGTTATCGGTATTGGGGCGGGGATAAACCACGCGGTCTTCTTTAGGCTGTGCACGTGGAGGAATGGCCGGTGCCTGCGCGGCAGCAGCAGCTCTTTCGGCAGCCGCTCTGGTTTCAATCGCTTTGGCGCGGGCTTCAGCCGCTTTGGCGTCCGCCTTGGCTTTGGCTTCAGCGGCTTTGGCGTCTTCAGCCGCCTTGGCATCAGCCGCCGCCTTGGCCTGCGCTTTGGCTTCGGCCGCTTTGGCTTCGGCCAATTTCGCTTTCGCAGCTTTCAACTCTGCAGCCTTGGTTTCTGCTGATTTCCCCTCAGGTGCAGGAGTCAAGCTCAACGGTGGGTTGCGCGCAGCAGCAATGGCTGCTTTTTCAGCCGCTTTTTCACGCTCGTAAGCGGCTTTGGTCGCCACTTGGTTGGCAGCCAAAGCCGTTTCCAAGTCTTTTTTCAGCTTTTGAATTTCGGCAATCACCGCTTGGTTGTTTTGCACTGGGGCGGCAGCGGGCGCAGCAGCTTTGGCGGACAAAGCTTGCATTTTGGCTTCTACGGCTTGAATGCTTTTTTGCAAATTCTGTAATTTCGCGTCCAGGCTTTTTTCGCTTTGCCCATTGACCTGACCGGCAATTTGCTCGGGCATCTTGGTGAACAGCTTGTTCAAGTCTTCCATTCTGGTTTCAAACTTGCCATCCAGCTTGACTTGCCGTTCTTCCATGCCAGTGAGTTTTTCAGCGGTGTCACCCAAACCGTCGGTGGCATCGCTGAATGCAGCGATGGTGGCGTCGAGTTCAACAACGCGCTTGCCCACCGCCAAAGACAGGGCATCGAGTTGGCGAATGTTTTGTTGCAAGCGGGTGGAAATAGCAAAAAAAGTACCCACAGCTATCAGTAAGAAACTGAGCAGGCCAATCAACATGACACGCGAATGCAGCACATTGCGTTTGCTCAAGTCGTCAACTTTGAGCATGACACTGCGCATTTCTTCGCTGATATTGGCGGCCACTTCGGCAGACCGGGTGGACACCTCAGCTGAACTGAGCACCACACCCGTGAGATCTTCAAGTTGGCGCGAGACTTCGTTGCCGTCTAAGGCCTGGGCTTGCAAGTTGCCAATACCTTGGGCGAGCGCATCTTCCGACGCGACAGAAGGCTCGGCCAAAAACGCAGCGTCTTCGCCCGTTTTTGGGGTTTCCTGATCTTGCGCCATGGGTAGAGTCCTTATCTATCGGTATTTTCGGGTCGTCAAATGATCCAGCCGGTCGTTGATTTCAAGGATTTGTCCTTGTAAATTCTCAATCCTTGGCTTGATCTCCTCATTCCAAGTATCGGAATTAGTCAGCCCAACTTGAGCCAAATGGGCTAAATGGGGCTGCAAAACCTTGCCTAAGGAGAGTGGAGAGACATTCAGGTCGGAACTGGAAACCAAGACCAAGCGCGGAGCTTCTGGGTCCGGTGCAGCTTCAAAAGTCGCTTGCGCGGTTTCTTGGGGCGCTTGAGCGACCAATTCGGGGTCATGCAATTCGCCAGTTCCCGCGGCTACCAAACTGGCGGGGTCTGAAATACCGTAGCTGCTGGCAGGCTCCACAAACTCTGCGTCCAGCGCCTGCGGCTCGGGCATAGGCTCGGGTTCAGGCTCGGGCTCATCGGGAAATTCGTCAACGCTGGCAGCAGAAGGAAAGACGGTGGCAGGCGTGGCGCTGCTGCGCTCGAACACATTCTCGGCGCTGAAAGCCTTGACCGCGTCTTTTTCGCTCACCTCGGGCAAAGGTTTATCGTCAAAATTATCTTCACTGCTCATTCTTCATTCTCCGCAGTAGAAGTCGACCGCAAAACGGACAACTTGAAAAGTCCTTACTGATTTCAGTCCTGAAACTGGGCTTTCAAGGCTTTCGAGGTTCGCAGCCAGGCCTTGGCCATGGCGGGGTTTTGACGCATTTGGTTCTCGGCCATCGCTTTGTCAGCATAGGGACCTGTCAAGACAATGTAAAAAGATTTACCCCCTTTACGCTGGCTGAACAAAACTTGGGCTGATTTAAATAAACTGGAGTTGGCTTGAAATGACTTGGCCTCGGCCAAGCTGTCAAACGCACCGTGCTGCAAGACCCAAGTATCGGCGTCTAACTTGGCAACCCAACTCGCATCATCAGGAGATACAGATTTTTCTGCCGCTGTCTCTACAGGTTTTTTTGCGACCGGTGCAGGCGCGGGGGGCACCACAGGCGCGACCTCGACAGGCGCTGTGGGCGCAACCACCGCAGGGGCAGGGCTGGGCGCCACAGTTGAACTCAGCACTTCTTCTTTCTCACTCACCACGATATCGGACGATTTTGGTGGCAAGGTGTTGCTAGAAGACATGGAAACCGAGACCACGGGCGCTGCAGGGGGTGTAGGCTTGGACTGCGCTTGCGGTTTTTTGCCCTCCAAATAATCTTGCAAAGAGGCCGCTTCTTCCACAATGGTGTCTTGGTAGACAAAACCAAATGTCGCCAAGCTGCCCAACAGCGCTACCAGCAAAACAGCGGCGATTTTGGTGCCGCGCCGAGAAGATGCTGCGTTATCAGCCCATTCTTTGGCCAACTCTTCACCACTGAGGGTGGTTCCCGCGGAAGGTTCTTCGCCCATCACAGGCTCCACCGGGCCGTCAAGCGCTGACAGGGATTCGACCGCACCCAATGGGGCCTCTTCTTTTGAAAGTGACGAGACTTTGGGTGGCTCTAAGGGGGGCATAGGCGCTGGCGGCAGGTTGAAATTTTTGTCCAAGCTTGTGTCGCGTGTGCTGGCCGATGCGGCTTCATCTCGGGTTTCTATGCGTTGCAGCTTGGGCGGTGTGGGGTTTTCCGACTCCAATACCCATTGCAACAGGTTTTTACCAAAGGTGGCCAACTTTTTTTCGTAAGCAGTTTGGTTGTTGACCAGCAAAATCAAATTGATGTTGCTGGCAGGAAAGCCATTGACCAAGCGCGCCAACAACTGCAACTCAAACTCTTGTATGGCTTGGGTGTCGGGAAAAATCATGAAGCGCTTGGGCGCAGCCTTGTTGCCTTTGTCTACCGCTTGGTCGACCGTGAGTTCGGAGAGTATTTCGTTGAAGCGATCGACCAGCTTTTCCGAGTCAGCCGAGGTCCACAACTCCACATGCTGCTCGCCCTGCTCTTTGAGGTGCTGAAAGATGCGCCTGCCGTAATAAGTGAGCGCCACCTCGTCGTCGCCCAGAATGGCTAAATTCAGCCGCCCTTCTCTTAAGGACTTGAGCAAAATCTCAAACCGCAGTTTGTCTGCCGGGCTTTGGTAAAAATCACTCATGGTCGATTTGTTTTCTGGGGCTCATCATTGAAAGAGAAAACCATTTTCGTCATAGCGCATATTGTCAGGGATACGCAAAGTGGGCTTGATGACACCTTCACCCGGCGCATAAGACTGGTTCAGGCTAAACACATAAGCAATCACTTGGGCCACCGCATGGTAGAGCGCCTCATGAATGGGCTCTTCCAATTTGGTGGTGAAGTACAGGGCGCGGGCCAGCTCGGGGGCCTCGAAGATATATACCCCCTCCTCCTTGGCCAAGTCGCGAATGCGCTTGGCCAATTCATCCGTGCCCTTGGCGATCAAAGTAGGCGCACCATCGGAGTTGGGGTCATAACTCAGCGCGACCGCAAAATGTTGCGGGTTGGTGATGACCACATCGGCATCTTTGACATTGGCCATCATGCGGTTGTTGGCCATCTCTCGCTGACGCCGGCGAATGGTGGCCTTGACCTCGGGGCGACCCTCAGAGTTTTTCATCTCATCTTTGATTTCTTGGCGGGTCATCTTGAGTTTTTTGCTCACCTGGTACTGCTGCAAGGGAACGTCAAGCAAGGCAATCAATACCAAGCCCATGCTCATCCAAAAACACGCGTCCAAAATCATGGTGCCCGCATGCTTGACGGCTGTTCCCAAATCCAGGCGGTTGAGCGTCACCAAATCTTCAATGTTGTTGGAGACCGAAATCCATAAAATCAAAGTGATGAGGCCAAACTTCAAAATTGACTTGACCAGCTCAATCAAGGCTTTGGTACCAAACATGCGGCTGAGACCGGACAGGGGATTGAGCTTGCTGAATTTGGGGGTGATCATGCCCAAAGAGAACACCAAGCCGCCGCTCAGCACTGTTGAGAGAGCGGCCACCACCGCCAACAAAATCATCACGGGCAATATCAAGCTGTAGCCATCAAGCACCGATTGAAAAAAGATGGCGGGCAGCAACTCAGCTTTGTCCATCACTTTGCGATCGAACTGCAGCTGCGTCGTAAACAAAGCGCCTAAGCGGCTGAACATATAACCACCCGCCAAGCTGAAAAACAGGGTGGCTGTGACCAAAAGTGCGGCTGTAGACAATTCCACCGAGCGGGCGATTTGCCCTTCTTCGCGCGCCTTTTTCAGCCGCTGCGCGGTAGGTTCTTCATTGCGTTCTGCGGAGTCGTCAGCCATGCTGTCAACCTCCCGTCAACAGGCTGCGCATCTGGCCAAAGGTTTGCACCCACAGCCAAGTGATGCGTTGGATCACGCTGGGAATAGACAACCACAGCACCACAAAACCCGCAATCAGCAAAGCCGGCAAGCCCACCGAGAAAATATTCAAACTGGGTGCTGCGCGGGTGATGAAGCCCACACCGATATTGACAAACAACAAGGTGATGACCACTGGCAAAGAAATCAGAAGAGCGGCGACAAACATCATCGCGCCCCAAGCGGTGACCTTACCCAGCAAGTCTTGTGTCAACAAGTTCTTGCCAATCGGGAACAAGGTGAAAGACTCCAGCAGCAAACTGAACACAATCAAGTGCCCGCCAATGGACAAAAACACCAAGGTGCCAAGAATGGTGAAAAACTGTGAAATGACAGGGACATTACCAAACGAGGGGTCAATCATGTTGGCCATGGACAAACCCATGGAACCCGACACCGCTTGACCCGCAACCACAATGCTGGCGCTGGCGAGTTGCATGATCAAGGCCATGACCAAGCCCACAAACAACTGGTTCACAATCTCTTTGAGGCCTTCTGCTGTGGCGGGGTCAATGCGCGGAATCTCCATGTGCAAAGATAAAAACACGGCAAGCACAATAGAGATAGACAAACGTATGCGCAGGCTGACTGAGCGAATCGAAAAAATAGAAGCAAAAGCCAAAAAAGCCG
>CANLWQ010000144.1 GCA_947494405.1 Comamonadaceae bacterium
TAAAGAACTGTTTCTGCGGAGTTAACAGTCCGGTGCTCTACCAACTGAGCTATCGAGGAATATATTTGGAATTACTAAATGGAAGAATGATCTACAAATGCACCCTAAATAGGATCACTGGCAAACTTCTTCAAGGCAAATTGTAGCAAAAAATATTTTGAGGCCGCCTTGCTAAGCAGCACATAGGGCATTGTCTATACTCAAAAATGCTTTGTTAGGAAAAATATATGCAGTCCCTCGGAAAAATGATGGCGCGCCCACTTTTGGTCTCTGCCATTTTGGAGCATGGTGCAAATCAATTTGGTATGCAACAAGTGGTTAGTCGCGAAACGCATGGCTCCATACACAATTACACCTTCAGGGACATGGCAAACCGCGCTAAGCAACTTGCCAATGCGCTGCATAGTCTCGGTTTAAAGCCGGGCAATGTGGTGGGTTCTATTGCTTGGAACAATTACCGACATTTGGAATCTTATTATGGTGTTTCGGGTGCAGGCATGGTGATGCACACCTGCAATCCACGTCTTCACCCCAATCAACTCGCTTTCATCATCAACCATGCAGAAGACGAAGCGGTTTTGTTTGACAGCAGCTTTGCGCCGTTGATCAAAGCGGTCGCGCCTCTGTGCAGCTTGGTCAAACACTGGATTTGTTTGAGCGATAAAACCCATGTACCCACGGTTGAGGGTGTTGATATAAAAAACTATGAAGACCTGATTGCGCCTTTTCCAGCCCTTTTTGATTGGCCCGACTTGGACGAAAACAGCGGCGCTGCACTTTGCTACACCTCTGGCACGACAGGAAACCCCAAAGGTGTCATGTATTCACACCGAGCCATAGCGCTGAGCGCTTTGTCTGCATGCCTGCCTAATGTGTTGAATATTTCTTCACAGGAAACTGTATTACCCGTAGTACCTATGTTCCACATCAATGCATGGTGTTTGCCCTACGCGTGTTTGATTGCTGGTGCCAAGTTGGTGCTGCCTGGGCCTAGGTTGGATGGGGCAAGCCTTTACGAATTGATGGAGTCGGAAAAAGTTACTTTAAGTGCCGGTGTACCCACCATTTGGATGGGGCTCATTGAGCATTTAGAGAAAAACCAACTTGCATTCACCACCATGCGCCGCACAGGTGTGGGCGGCTCTGCCATGCCCAAGGCCTTGATTGCCAAGTTCAACGATGTCTACAAGGTGGATGTTCGCCATGGCTGGGGCATGACAGAAACAACTGCCGTTGCCACCATCAGCAATTTAAGCGCAGACGAAATGCATTTGCCCAATGCCGTGCGCCACGATATGGTGGCCAAGCAGGGCAAGTCGGTGTTTGGAATTGAACTGAAAATCGTGGATGAAGATGGAAATTCTTTGCCCAGAGATGGTCAATCGCAAGGTGAGTTGATGGTGCGAGGGCAGTGGATTGTGGAGAACTACCACAAGGCAGAGACCCAAGCCTTGGTAGATGGCTGGTTTCCTACAGGCGACATTGCCACCATCAGTCCAGATGGGGTGATGCAAATACGTGACCGCACCAAAGACGTCATCAAGTCGGGAGGCGAGTGGATCAGCTCCATCGAACTAGAGAACGCTGCAGCGGCTCACCCGCAAGTGGCGATGGCGGCGGTGATTGGCATCAAGCATCCCAAGTGGGATGAGAGACCTTTGTTGTTGATTGTGCGCAAGCAGCCAGACTTTACAGACAAGCAAGACCTTTTGGCGTTTCTAGAGCAACGGGTTGCCAAATGGTGGATTCCAGATGATGTGATTTTTGTGGACAGCTTGCCTGTGGGTGGAACAGGTAAAGTCCAGAAGAATGAATTGCGTCTGAAGTACGGTGGACTTTTTTCTGCCTAAAAATATTTTAAAAATTTACCCAAGAGGATCTTATGAATTTCAAACCCTGGCTTCGCCTGCATCTTGTGGCCATGTTGTTGTGTGGCGTGGTTTCTGTCCAAGCAGCTGAGACTGTGAAGATTGGATTCATTGATGTTCTTTCTGGCCCCTTCGCTTTAGCCGGGCAGGGCTCATTGAAGCAGTTGCGTGAAGTGGTTTTGCAATTGAACGAAAAATCAGCAGCCACAGATCCTAAGTTTGAAGTGGTTGAGTTTGATAACAAGGGTTCTACGCAGGAAAGTATCAATATGTTGAAAGCCGCATCGGACCGCGGCATTCATTTCATTACCCAGGGAGGTGGCTCTGGGGTAGCTTTGACGCTGGTTGATGCCCTCAATAAATTGGCTGATCGTGAACCCGAGCGTGCCATGGTGTTTTTGAACTACGCAGCCATGGACCCCTTGCTAACCAATGACCGCTGTAGCTTTTGGCATTTCCGCTTTTATCCCTCTAGTGAGATGCAAATGGAAGCCTTGACCACCTATATGCTGGGGCGCAAGGACATCAAAAAAGTTTATCTCCTGAACCAAGACTACACCCATGGACAGCAGGTTTCTAAATCTGCCAAAGAATATCTTGCACGAAAACGACCCGATGTACAGCTGGTAGGGAATGAATTCATTCCCATGGCGCAAATTCGTGACTTCGCACCCTATGTCGCCAAAATTGCGGCCACGGGTGCTGACACCGTCATCACTTCCAACTGGGGCAGTGATTTAACTTTGCTGTTAAAGGCTTCCAAAGATTTTGGCTTGAACGTGAATTTTTTCACCCTGAATGCCAACAACCCCGGAACGCCAACCCAAATGGGCTCATGGGGTGTTAATAAAGTGGGGGTTATTTGGAATTGGCTGGGTAATGCCAACACCCCAGAGCTTGAAAAAATTTCTGTGGCCTACAAGAAGAAATACAACGAAGACTTTATTTTTGCAGCACACTGGAACACCATGAACATGCTTTTCCAAGCCATCAAAAATGCCAAGTCAACTGACGCCAAAACCGTGGCATTTGCATTGGAGGGTTTGAGCTACAAAAGCCCTTTAGGGGAAGTCAAAATGCGCAAAACGGATCACCAACTTGAGGCACCGCTTTATTTGGGTATGTGGGACAAGCAAGGCTCAAAGGGTGTGAAGTACGACGCGGAAAACACGGGCTATGGTTTTCGCACAGAAGCGGTTTGGGATGCTTACATCAGCTCCCAGCCGACTTCGTGTCAAATGAAAAGACCATCCAAATAAACGCTTAGCTCAATGTCGGTTTCAGAGATTTACCAGAAAGAATTTATAGCGCGAGGTTTTCAAAGTGACCCGGCTCAACTGCAAGCGGTTGCCGCGCTCGATGATTGTGCGCAAGCTTGGTCGAGTTACAAGCTCAAAAGAGCCAACGCCATCAAGAAACTGATCAACCACCCGGCTATTCCGCAAGGGGTTTATCTTTACGGCGGGGTAGGGCGCGGCAAAAGTTTCTTGATGGACTGCTTTTACCAAGCTGTTCCTATAAAGCGTAAAACCCGTCTGCACTTTCATGAGTTCATGCGCGAAGTGCACAGAGAGCTCCATGAGCTCCAAGGCACTGTCAACCCATTGGATGAACTGGGACGCCGCATGGCCAAGCGTTTCAAGTTGATTTGTTTTGACGAATTTCATATCGCCGATATCACTGACGCGATGATTTTGCATCGTTTATTGGTGGCTATGCAGGTTAATGGCATAGGCTTTGTCACCACCTCAAACTTCAAGCCAAGCGAGTTGTATCCCGACGGCCTGCACCGCGACCGTATGTTGCCGGCCATCGATTTGCTGAATGCCACCATGGCGGTGGTCAATGTGGACAACGGCACCGATTACCGTGGTCGTATGTTGGAGCAGGCACAGCTTTATTTGAGCCCTTGCAACCTTGCGAACGAGGCTTTGATGAACCAAACCTTTGATCGTTTGGCCGAGACGCCAGACCAAGATGGCGTTTTGCTGATTGAGTCGCGACAAATTCAAGCCAAGCGTCGAGCCGGTGGGGTGGTGTGGTTTGATTTCAAAGTCTTGTGCGGCGGACCTCGCTCGCAAAATGATTTTTTGGAAATCGCCAGCCAATTTCACACAGTATTTTTAAGCGGCGTACCCAAAATGGAAATCCGTATGGCTTCTGAAGCGAGGCGGTTTACTTGGTTGATCGATGTGCTGTATGACCGGCGGGTCAAGTTGGTGATGATGGCCGATGTTGAGCCCGAAGCTTTGTATACCAACGGGCCCATGTCGCACGAGTTTCCACGCACGGCATCGAGGTTAAGAGAGATGCAATCAACAACGTTTTTGTCTCTAGGACGACGCATAGTGGATACTTCGCTGACATGAAACGTTCAGCACTTATTTTTTCAGCCTTAAGCCTGTGCTTTGCATGCACAGCAAGTTTGCTTGCGCAAGAAAGCATGACCCAGGGCTTGGACATTGCCAGTGAGCGTGAACGCATCAAAACTGAGCGATCACAAATGGAGTCCGAGTACAGCAATTCGCTCAGAGCCTGCTACCAAAAAATCCATGTCAACAATTGCAAAGACGAAGCCTTCAAGACGCGTCTGCAAAAAACCAATGTTTTGCGCGCCCAAGAACGTGTCTTGAATGACCAAGAGCGTAAAAAACGCAGTGCCGCTGCACTGCAAAGCATTGAAGATAAAAACAGTTTAGAGAGCCAAACCGAGAGTGCCGAGCGTCGCGCCCGCAATTCTCAGCAGCATTTAGACAAGCTAGAGAGTAATCTTGAAAAAAACCAAGAACGCTTGGCTAAAGAAAAAAGTGAAGCTGAAAATTTAGAGAAAAACGCCCAGCGTGAAAAAGAATTGATTGAACGCCAGCGGGCTCACGCGGAAAAAGTGGAAGCTGCGCGTATGGAGCGCGAAAAGTATTTGCAAAAATTGCAATCTGCGCAGGAGCACCGTGAACAAGTTGAGCGCAATCGCGTTCAACGTGGCTTGCCAGGCGCCGCCCCTTTGCCTGCTCGGCCTTTGGATAAACCATGATGGATTTGCCTTGACAAACCCTTTGTCGGATGCGGTCAGGGAGGTTTTTGGTCCCTTGGGACCGCTGGCCAGATCAAGCAGCCATTTCAAACCCAGAGAAGGCCAAACCCAAATGGCCATGGCTGTGGCCGATACCTTGGCAACCGGTGGCTCCTTGGTGGTGGAAGCTGGCACGGGTGTAGGCAAAACTTTTGCTTACCTTGTTCCTGCCTTACTCAGTGGCGAGAGGGTGTTGCTCTCCACAGCCACCAAAACATTGCAAGACCAATTGTTTGCAAGAGATATTCCCGACTTACTGGCGGCTTTGGGTTTGCCTCTGCGTTTGGCCATGCTCAAGGGACGAGGCAGTTATGTGTGTCAACAACGTTTGAGCATGGCGCAACAAGCAGCCACACTCCCTGACAGAGCATCCATCAAAACTTTGGCCCAGGTGCAAACATGGGCTAACACCACACGCACTGGCGATTTGGCTGAAATGCCCACTTTAGATGAGCGCTCGCCCCTGATTCCCTTGATCACCTCTAACCGAGACAACTGCTTGGGTTCGACCTGCAGTTTTTGGAAAGAGTGTCATGTGAATGCCGCCCGCAAAGAAGCCATGGCGGCGGATGTGGTGGTTATCAATCATCATTTATTTTTTGCAGATTTGGCTA
>CANLWQ010000145.1 GCA_947494405.1 Comamonadaceae bacterium
ATCCATTGCCATGCTCCTTGGCTTGGGTGCCCACGCTTTGCATCCAGTTGTAGAGGATGAAGCAAAGCAACAAAATGATCAAAAAGTAAATGAGCGAAAACGCAGCAGCTGGCCCCAAATCGAACTGCCCAACGGCTTTTTGCGTCAGGTACTGGCTAAGGAAGGTGGTGGCGTTGCCCGGCCCGCCGCCAGTGAGCACAAATGGTTCGGTGTAAATCATGAAGCTGTCCATGAAGCGCAGCAGCACCGCGATCATGAGGACGCCGCGCAACTTGGGCAACTGAATAAAGCGAAACACTGCGAACTTGGAAGCGCCATCGATTTGCGCCGCTTGGTAATAAGCGTCCGGGATACTGCGCAAACCGGCATAGCCGAGCAAGGCCACCAAGGGGGTCCAATGCCAAATGTCCATGACCAACACAGTAAGCCAGGCGTCCCGCGCATTGCCGGTGTAGTTGTAGTCAATGCCCATGGCTTGCAAAGTAGCGCCCAGCAAGCCGATATCAGCGCGACCGTAAATTTGCCAAATCGTGCCCACCACATTCCAAGGGATCAGCAAAGACAAAGCGATCAACACCAAAGTCACTGAGGCTTGCCAACCTTTGGCGGGCATGGACAGCGCCAGCGCAATACCCAAGGGAATTTCCACCACCAACACTGCCAGCGAAAACACCATTTGTCGCCAAAGCGCTTCGTGCAGGTCTTGGTCACGCATCACGGCGGCAAACCACTCGGTACCGACAAATACACGCCGATCGGGCGAGATGATGTCTTGCACCGAGTAATTGACCACGGTCATGAGCGGCACGATGGCCGAGAAGGCCACGCACAAGAGCACAGGCAAGATGAGAAACCAAGCTTTTTGGTTGACGGGCTTCATGCGATCAAGGTCTCCTGCTCATAAAAACAAGTGTGGATACCGAGCATCTGCAAATACACGGTTTGACCCACCGCAGGAGCCTTGCCCTGGATGGCCCAACGCACCCGCACCATCTCACCCGCACACTGGGTGGTGAGCAAGCCGCTGGTCCCTAAGTCTTGCCAGCGCAGCACCTGAGCGGGCAGGCAACCCTCGGCAGGTGCATTGCGCACAGGGATGTACTCAGGGCGTACGCCAAGTTTCAGCGATTGAACAGATGCCAAGCGCTGTTGCAAAGGCGTGCTCAAGTGCAAGCGGTGCTCACCCATCTGCAGTTGGCCTGCCTGAACAGTGGCGGGTAAAAAGTTCATGCCTGGCGAGCCAATGAAGTGGCCCACAAAGGTGTGGGCGGGTCGCTCGAACAAGTCCTCGGCGCTGCCTACCTGCACTGCACGACCACGGGTCATGACCACCACCTCTTGCGCAAACGTCAGCGCTTCGACTTGGTCGTGGGTAACGTAAATCAAGGTGTGTTTGAACTCTTGATGCACTTGTTTGAGCTTGCGACGCAGTTGCCACTTCAGATGCGGGTCGATGACTGTGAGCGGCTCGTCAAACAAGATGGCAGCCACATCGGGGCGGACCAAACCCCGTCCGAGCGAGATTTTTTGTTTGGCATCGGCCGACAAACCGGCGGCACGCTGGTTGAGTTGGCCGCTGAGCTCCAGCATTTCAGCAATTTGGCCCACGCGTTGGCGAATTTGCGGCTCAGGCATGCGCCGGTTGCGCAGCGGAAACGCCAAGTTATCAGCCACCGTCATGGTGTCGTAGATCACGGGGAACTGAAACACCTGAGCGATGTTGCGCTCTTGGGGCGTTTTGTCGTTGACGTTTTCGCCATTGAAACGCACCTCGCCATGCGAGGGTTTGACCAAGCCCGAGATGATGTTGAGCATGGTGGTTTTGCCGCAGCCCGAGGGGCCGAGCAAAGCATACGCACCGCCCGCTTGAAAGCTCATTTTCATGGGCAACAAGGCATAGTCGCTGTCTTGCTGCGGGTTGGGGCCATAAGCGTGGGCCAAGTCCAGATCGATGCGCGCCACCATCTCAGTGTTCCCCTTGGTGCAAATGCGCTGGCGCGCTCAGCAAAGCGCCACCCGCATCGAACACATAGGCGTCTTGCGGGTGAACATAGACGGCCATGCTTGAGCCAATGTCAAACACATGCACACCGGTTTTTTGCATGACCAACTCCAAGCCGGCGCAGTCCAAATGAACAAAGGTATCGGTACCCGAAATTTCCGCCAACTGCACCCGACCCACCAAACCTACATCGCCGTCACGCTGCTCGGTGCGCAGCGCCGAGGCACGCACACCCAACTGCAGGCGACGGTGGCTTGCATCGACTTGTGGCAAGAGAATGGGGCGCACGTTGTCAAGCATCCAGCCAGTAGCCTGTTTGTGGGCGTTCAACACATTGATTGGCGGGTCGCTGAAGGCGCGGGCCACGTCCAGCGACTGAGGTTGCCGAAACACTTCTAACGTAGGGCCGTATTGCAGCACTCGCCCTTCTTTGAGAACCGCGGTATGGCCCCCCAAAAGCAAGGCCTCGCTGGGTTCGGTGGTGGCATAGACCACCGTACCTTCACCCGCCTCAAACAACTGAGTGAGGTCCTCGCGCAACTCTTCGCGCAGCTTGTAATCCAAATTGACCAAAGGCTCGTCCAAAAACATGAAAGGGGCACGTTTGGCCAACGCCCTCGCCAAGGCCACGCGCTGTTGCTGGCCGCCCGAGAGCTCTGCGGGCAGTCGTTTTAAAAAGGGGTCGATACGCAACCGCTTGGCCAAGGCCTGCACCTGTGCATCAATGTCTTTGTCATTGCGCAAGCGCAGGGGCGAGGCGATGTTGTCGTAAACCGTCATAGAGGGGTAATTGATGAACTGCTGGTAGACCATGGCGACATTGCGCTCGCGCACCGGCACACCGGTGACATCTTTGCCATCGACCCACACCCGCCCAGTGGTGGGCTGGTCTAAGCCAGCCATCAAGCGCATGAGACTGGTTTTGCCCGCTTGGGTGGCGCCCAAGAGCACCGTGACTGCGTTGGGCACCAAAGCCATGTCCAAGGCGTGCAAATGCATCTGCGCACCGACAATTTGGCTGATCTGCTCAAGTTTCAAGGTCATGATTGATATTCTTTTCTTTTCGGATTTTTGTTCGTATTTGTTTTTATTGATTCGGTATTTTCCCTATGTTGGTGCCTGATGAACATGGTTTATGGTTGCCAGAAAGCTTTTTCACACTCGCTATGAACCCCAATCCGCGTCAAACCCTGTTGATGGAGTTGGTCCAAGCCCAAGGCTCGGCCTCGATTGAGTTTTTAGCCGAAACCTTCTCCGTGACCCTGCAAACCGTGCGCCGCGATGTGCAGCGCTTGTCCGAGGCTGGACTGTTGTCGCGGTTTCATGGCGGCGTTCGCATACCCGGCTCAACCACCGAAAACATCGCCTACCGCCAGCGCCAAGCCCTGTCATTGGAAGGCAAAACCCGAATTGCCAAAGCCATTGCGGCAGCGGTTCCGCATGGTTGCTCGCTGATCATGAACATTGGCACCACCATGGAAACCGTGGCGCGAGAGTTGCGCCAGCACCGGGGCTTGCGCGTCATCACCAACAACCTGAACGTGGCCCAAATCTTGAGCGACAACCCCGACTGCGAGGTCATCGTCACCGGCGGCGTGGTGCGTGGGATGGACCGCGGCATTGTGGGCGAAGCCACGGTGGACTTCATTCGCCAGTTCAAAGTGGACATTGGCCTGATTGGCATCAGCGGCATCGAAGCAGATGGCACCATGCGCGACTTTGACTACCGCGAGGTGACGGTGGCCAAGGCCATTATTGAGCACTCACGCCAAGTGTGGCTGGCTGCCGATCACAGCAAATTCAACCGACCGGCCATGGTCGAGTTGGCGCATTTGTCGCATATTGACCGCCTGTTCACTGATGAACCGCCGCCCGACAGTTTTGCGCAGTTGCTTGAACATTCAGGTGTGGAGTGCAGCGTAGCCCAAGATACCCCCGCTTTTGAAACAACGCTCACTTTGGTGCGCTGAGCCTTTTTCTACACACTTACCCGACCATGTCTTATTTACTCGCCCTCGACCAAGGCACTTCCAGCTCACGCAGCATTGTTTTCAAAGATGACGGCAGTGTCTTGGCATCAGTCCAACAAGAGTTTCGGCAAATTTACCCCCAACCGGGCTGGGTAGAGCACGATCCGCAAGAAATTTGGTCCAGCCAACTCACCACGGCGCGGCAGGTTTTGCAACAAGCGGGACTGAGTGCCAAGCAAATCGCCGCCATGGGCATCACCAACCAACGCGAAACCACCGTGGTGTGGCGGCGCGACACTGGCCAAGCTATCTATAACGCCATTGTTTGGCAAGACCGGCGGGCCGAGCCCGAGTGCTTGCGCTTGCGTGAGGCGGGGTTTGCACCCATGGTGCAGCAAAAAACCGGTTTGGTGCTTGACGCTTATTTTTCTGCCACCAAATTGCAATGGATTTTGGACAATGTACCCAACGCACGCGCCATGGCTGAAGCAGGACAACTGGCGTTTGGCACAGTCGACACGTGGTTGATGTGGCAACTCAGTGGCGGCGCTGTGCACGCCACCGACGTCAGCAATGCTGCGCGCACCATGCTTTTCAATGTGCACACCCACCGCTGGGACGATGAATTGCTGGACTTGTTTCGTATTCCGGCGTCCGTGCTGCCGCAAGTGCAGGCTTCGGCCAGCCACTTTGGCACTGCGCAAGCGCAGTGGCTGGGTAACGATATACCCATAGGCGGCGTGGCCGGCGACCAGCAAAGCGCTTTGTTTGGTCAAGCCTGTTTTAAAGCAGGCCAAGTCAAAAACACTTACGGCACGGGTTGCTTCATGCTGATGCATACCGGCGCGCAGTTTCAAACCAGCCACAACGGCTTGATCACCACCAGCGCGGCGCAAGCTGACAACACGCCCGCCTTTGCCTTGGAGGGCAGCGTATTTATTGGCGGAGCAGTGGTGCAGTGGTTGCGCGACGGCCTGCGGGCGTTTGACACCAGCGCCGATGTGCAAGCTTTGGCCCAAAGCGTGCCCGACTCCGGCGGCGTGGTCTTGGTGCCAGCTTTCACCGGCTTGGGTGCGCCTTATTGGCAAGCCGATGCACGCGGCGCTATGGTGGGTTTGTCACGCGGCACCACCATGGCGCATATTGCGCGTGCCGCTTTGGAGAGCATCGCCTTCCAAAGCACGGCTTTGTTGCAAGCCATGAACCGCGACGCTGCGACGCCGGTTACCGAGTTGCGGGTGGACGGCGGCGCTTGTGTGAATGATTTGCTGATGCAGTTTCAGGCCGATTTGCTGGGCATTCCCGTGCTTCGCCCGGCTGTGGTGGAAACCACCGCTTTGGGCGCGGCTTATTTGGCGGGCTTGAGCGCGGGCATCTACCGCAGTACCGATGAACTGGCAAGCCAGTGGCGGGTGGAGCGCTGTTTCGAGCCGCGAATATCGAAAGACCAAGCTCAAAGCTTGATGGCAAACTGGGAAAAAGCGGTCAGGCAAACAGTGGCAAACTGAGGGCATGACGCAGGTTTCCTCTCTTTTGCTGCCCATGGTCTTTATTGGTG
>CANLWQ010000146.1 GCA_947494405.1 Comamonadaceae bacterium
GCCCAATGGAAAACTTATTATGTATTCCACCCAGACTCAGGGCAAAGAAGCCCTGATGACGACAACTTTGGATGGCAAAATACGCGCAAGACTTGCTGGGCAGACATCCAACATGCGCGAACCCCAGTGGGGCCCCTTTCTTTACCCTTGATTATTTTTTGGAGATTTCATGAAAAAGTTTTTTAGCCTGTTTGCCTTGGTTTTGTTGTTAAGCGCTTGTGCGTCTGGTGTCAAACTCAGTGATGTGCCTGTGGAGGATAAATCTGGCGCCAGCGTGTCTGTGGCACCTGAACCCGTCAAGCCTGCGCCTGAGCCAACAAGCCCCAATGAAGCCAAATCGGCGGTGGTTCCTGTAGACACTGCGTCATCTGTCAATTTGTCCGCAGGTCCTGGAGGCAATGTCTCCAAAGTGATCTTTTTTGATTACGACAGCTACTCCGTCAAGCCCGAGTTTCAATCTACCATCGATGCGCATGCGCAGTTCCTCAAAGCCAACCCCAGAGCCAAAGTTTCTCTGGAAGGCCATACCGATGAGCGCGGCGGACGTGAATACAACCTGGCCTTGGGTCAAAAACGCGCAGATGCGGTTAGACAAACATTGAGCCTCTTGGGCGTGGCCGAGTCCCAAGTTGAGTCGGTCAGCTTTGGCAAAGAAAAACCTGCTGCACAAGGTGCCGATGAAGGCGCTTTTGCTAAAAACCGTCGCGCTGAGTTCTTCTACCGATGAAATTCTGGCGTTTGTGCGCGCTTGTGTCCTTAGGCCTTGGGGCCTCCATATCGCAAGCCGCACTGTTTGAAGACGATGAGGCCCGCAGAGCTATTTTGGATTTGCGCCAACGCTTGGAGACTCTCAGGCAGGCGCAAATACAGTCTTCCGATCAAACACTGCAAAAGTCTCTTGATCAAACCCAAAAACAAATAGATCTTTTGCGCAAGCAGCTTGAAGTTGACAGCTCTCAAGCCAAACAAGACGGCCGTCTGGCTGCTTTGCAATTGCAATCTCAAATCGAAGCCCTTAAACAAGACATTGCTGGTTTGCGTGGTGAGCGAGAGCAGCTCGTCAGAGACATCAATTTGCTTCAACGAGCGCAAAAAGAGGCTGCCCTTGAGTTGGAAGACCGCTTACAAAAACTCTCTGAGCGATTGGCCAAGCGCGAAACCTCTGCTGCGGTCATTGAAGAAGATAACAAGGTCAACAAAGTAACGGTTCAAGTCGATGGCTTTGAGTTTTTGGCTGACCCAGAAGAAAAGCGGGATTTTGAGGCGGCATTTGTGCTTTTTCGCAAAGGTGATTTTTCTGCTGCGGCCAAAGGGTTTGCACAGTTTGTCAAAACCTATTCTGCTTCCGGTTACAAACCCAGCGCCTTGTATTGGCTGGGCAGCGCTAAGTTTGCTCGTCGCGACTTCAACGACGCTATTGCCCAGTTACGCACCGTGGTCACGGACTTTCCCAACCATGCGCGTGCGCCCGAGGCGATGTTGACCATTGGGAACGCCCAAATCGACATCAAGCAAACCAAAGAAGCCCGTAAAACCTTTAATGAATTGCTGAAGTTGTACCCCACCACTGAAGCCGCGGCAGCCGCCAAGGACAGACTGGCCCAACTCAAATAAAGTGGATTCGCTTTTAGAAACCCAGACCGCCTTGGACAGTGCTGACCCCGACAGGCGATTTGGGGGTCTGGCGCGTTTGTATGGTGATACCGGCGCTAAGCACATACGTCGTAGTCATGTGGTGGTGGTTGGCGTTGGCGGGGTGGGTTCTTGGGCTGTGGAGTGTTTGGCACGAAGTGGTGTTCGCGCTTTAACTTTGATTGATTTAGACCATATCTCTGAATCGAATATCAATCGCCAATTGCCAGCGCTCAGCACCACCTTAGGCATGTCCAAAGTGGTGGCACTCCAACAAAGAATAGCCCTCATTCACCCGGATTGTGAAGTGATAGCCGTTGAAGAATTTATTGCACCAGATAACTGCCAAGCACTTTTGTCAGTTGGGGCAGATGCGGTGATTGATGCCTGTGACAACATGGCTGCTAAACAGGCCATGGCAGCATGGGCTTTGGCAACCCACACGCCTTTCATCACTGTGGGTGCGGCTGGTGGCAAGCGTTTTCCCCAGCGAGTCGATGTGGCGGACTTGGCTGAGGTGACGCACGATCCATTGCTGTCTTTGTTGCGTCAACGACTACGCAAGGAAAACGGCGCAGCATCTGCGGGCAAACCTATGGGTCTTTCGGCCGTTTTCAGCAAAGAAAGTGTCAGGTCTTCTCAATCTACAGACAATCAAACGGATCACTCTTTGAACTGCCATGGCTATGGTTCTGTGGTCACAGTGACAGCAACTTTTGGCAATTGTGCCGCCGCTTGGGTTTTAGACAGCTTGTCTAAAAACTCTGCGCAATGAGCTCGCGAAAATCAACAAAAAACAGTTATACTTTGCGGCTTTGCTGAAGCGCCAAAAGCGTCAAAGCATGAAGATGGGACGTTAGCTCAGTTGGTAGAGCAGCGGACTTTTAATCCGTTGGTCGCTGGTTCGAATCCAGCACGTCCTACCACCCCATCTAAGACAAAAAAGCCAGTTCAAACAGAACTGGCTTTTTTTATTTAAGCTTGTTCTGAATTTTCCAGCAGTTCAAGCCATTGCACTTCAAGCTTAGACAGTTTGGTTTCAGCGTCTTTGAGCTCTTTACCCAGCGCCATCAATTCATCGGTCTCCGTGGTTGCAGACATGGCCTCAAGTAAGCGGGTTTTTTCAAGCTCCAAGCCTTGCATATCGGATTCAACAAGCTGTTGTTGCTTTTGCAAAGTTTTTTGTTGCTGGCTAGGTTTGCTGTTTTTGATGACCACAGGTGCGGCTTTGGGCGCAGGGGTGTTCGACTCAGCTTGCGCCAAGGCCTTTAGCCTCTTTGCTTCGTCAAACAAGAATTGTTGGTAATCATCTAAGTCGCCATCAAATGGCGCGATGCCCCCTTTGGACACCAGCCAAAACTCATCACAAACCGCACGCAGCAATGCCCGGTCGTGACTGACCAGCATCACAGTGCCTTCAAACTCGTTGAGCGCCATAGACAAAGCCTCACGGGTGGTCAAGTCAAGGTGATTGGTAGGCTCATCCAGCAGCAACAGGTTAGGTCTTTGCCAAACCATCATGCACAACACCAAGCGGGCTTTTTCGCCGCCACTCATGCTGCCCACACTTTGCTTGACCATGTCGCCACCGAAATTGAACTGCCCTAAATAGCTGCGCAAATCTTGCTCTCGGGTGGCCTGACCCGACAGCTTTCCCTCGGCAGTGACTTTTTTCACCAGGGCAATCATGTGTTCTAACGGGTTATCCGCTGGTCGCAAAACATCCAATTCTTGTTGGGCAAAATAACCAATATTGAGGCCTTTGCCTTCGGTAATGTCACCACTCAATGCAGGTAAATCACGCGCAATGGTTTTCACCACAGTCGATTTGCCCTGTCCATTCGCGCCCAAGATACCTATGCGCTGACCCGCCAAGACTGATTTGCTGACATCGCGCACGATGATGGTGGGAGAGGCGTCTGGCTCAGTGGGTGAGGCGCTGGCATAGCCAAAATTGACATGCTGCATGGACAGCATGGGGTTGGGCAAGTTGGCTGGCTCTTTGAATTCAAATTGGAAATCAGCGTCCGACATCAAGGGGGCAATTTTTTCCATGCGGTCCAATGCCTTGACCCGACTTTGCGCTTGTTTGGCTTTGCTGGCTTTGGCTTTGAAGCGCGCAATGAATTTTTGCAAATGCGCGATTTTGTCTTGTTGCTTGGCAAACGCATTTTGCTGCAAGCTCATTTGCTCGGCCCGCATGTCTTCGAATTTGCTGTAGTTGCCGCCATAGCGGATCAACTTACCCGCATCGATATGCAAGGTGACATTGGTCACCGCATCTAAAAATTCTCGGTCATGGCTGATCACCAATAAAGTGCCTTCATAGCGCTTGAGCCAAGCTTCCAACCACACCAAGGCGTCTAAATCCAAGTGGTTGGTGGGTTCATCTAGCAGCAAGAGTTCGGTAGGACACATCAATGCGCGTGCTAACTGCAAACGCATGCGCCATCCTCCCGAAAAACTGTTGACGGGGTTGTTCAACTCGCTGGTCTTGAAACCCAAGCCTTGAATCAAGGCTTGTGCTCTGGAGGCCGCATCATGCTCACCGGCATCGTACAAGCCCATATACGCATTGGCCATGCGTTCACCGTCGTCAGTGGCTTCGGCTGCTGCGACTTCAGCCCGAGCAGCCGTTAAGCCTGTGTCGCCTTCAATCACAAACTCGGTCGCGCTTTGGTTGGTCTCGGGCATGTCTTGGGCGACTTGGCCCATGCGCCATTGGGTGGGGATGTCAAATTCGCCCGAGTCCTCGGTCAAGCTGCGGTTGAGCAAAGCAAACAAAGATGATTTGCCAGCACCGTTGCGACCGACCAACCCCACTTTTTCACCAGGATTCAAGCTCACTGTGGCAAGGTCTAGCAGCACTTTCGCGCCGCGACGCAAATTGATATTTTTCAGAGTGATCATGCCAACAATGCCGCTTTGCTGATCAACAGGACTTGGGCGTCCCCGGCGCTGGTGGACAGGCCTATAACTTCCAATTGGGGAAAGGCCGTGATGAAGTGCTCATACTCATGGCCTATTTCAAGCACCAAAATGCCATCGTCTTTCATATATTGCGGTGCTTCCAAAAGTAATTGGCGAATAAAGTCCATGCCGTCAGTGCCGCCCGCCAAAGCCAAACGGGGCTCGGCTTGAAATTCTGGCGGCAACAAGGCCATGCTGTGTGTGTTCACATAAGGTGGGTTACAGACTATCAAGTCCATCTCACCTTGGGTGGTTTGAAAACCATCAGACAAAGACAGGTGTATGCGGTCTTGCAAACCGTGTCTTTCGATATTGATAGCAGCCACAGCCAATGCATCGGCTGAAATATCCGATGCCTGAACCTGTAACTGCGGGTAGGCCAGTGCGACCAACACTGCGAGACTGCCGCCGCCGGTGCACAAATCCAAGGCGGTGCTGGCCTGCGGGTTCAACCAAGCATCGATGCTGCCCTCGGCCAACACTTCAGCAATCAAGCTTCTGGGAATCAAACAGCGCTGGTCGACATGAAACGACACGCCTTGCAGCCATGCTTCTTGCGTGAGGTAGGCCAAGGGTTGGCGTGCGTGTATGCGTTGATTTAGCATGTTTTGAACAGCTAGCTCCGCCTCAGGCGAGACTTCATCAGTCAATGTGTCGGAATCGACATCCAAAGGAATGCCCAGCGTGTACAACACCAACCAAGCGGCTTCGTCAGCTGCTTGCAAAGTGCCTTGACCAAAACTCACTTGGGCTTGGTCTAATTCGCCAGCGCATTTGGCAATCAGTTGTGCCGGCGTCATGCGCTGGTTTTGCGCTGAGGGTCAGCTTGCAAGTCTTGCAAAATTCGCAGATAAATATTTTTCAGCGCATCGATATCAGCAACACGGACAAACTCATTGATTTTGTGGATGCTGTCA
>CANLWQ010000147.1 GCA_947494405.1 Comamonadaceae bacterium
GAGCAGCTTTGCACGCCCAACCACACCTTGCTGTGCATTTCACGTGGTAATTCGCCCGCCTTGGCGGCGCTTGCGTTGAAAAACGGCACCACGCTGCTGCAATGGCAGGCCGATTTAGCGCACCCGCAAGTTGTGGCCGACAAACTGTCTGTTTGGTTGCTGACATTGGCAGGGCAAGCGTTTAAGAACGCGACACTGATCAACAACGCTGGCGTGATTGGTCACTTGGGTCCTTTCGAGCAAGCCAGTGCACAGAGCGTGCAAGAAGCCTTGGCTATCAACTTGACCGCGCCCATGCTGCTGACACAGGTGTTTTTGCAAGCCACCCGCGCATGGCCCGCCCAACGCAAAGTGCTGCAAATTTCTTCTGGCTTAGGGCGACGCGCCATGGCTGCCAGTGCGCTGTACTGCGCCAGCAAAGCCGGCTTAGACCATTTCAGCCGTTGTGTGGCTTTGGACGAAGCCTTGCTGAGCAACCCCGCACGTATCGTGTCCTTGGCGCCTGGCGTGATAGATACCGATATGCAAACCGATTTACGTTCTGGCAACCCCAACGGCTTTCCCGACCAAGCCAACTTCATTCAGCTGAAAGAAAGCGGCTCCCTTACCTCCCCAACCGACGCAGCAGCCAAAGTATTGGGCTTTTTGGCGCGTGGGGACTTTGGCAGCAACGTGGTTGCCGATGTACGCGATTGACCCATAATTGGGGTCAGATTCCTATTAATTTCAATTCATTCACCATGACTGATACCACCCTCGAGCGCCAACCCACCCTCACCTGGTCTGATGACTTGGTGATGAACATGGACACCATGGACGCGACGCACCGTGAGTTTGTCGATTTGTTGGCCGCCACCGAGCTGGCGCCTGAAGCTCAGTTATTGCAAAGTTTCACCGAGCTGATCGCCCACACCGAGACCCATTTCGGTGGTGAAAACCAGTGGATGCAAGACAGCGCGTTTGGACCAGGCGGCTGCCACACCGACGAACACGACATGATTTTGAAAGTCATGCGCGAGGCCCTGCGCCGTGGCCAAACCGACAACAACCTCTCGCTGGTGCGTCAACTCACCACCGAACTGGCGATTTGGTTTGACAACCACGCCAAGAGCATGGACGCGGTGCTGGCCATGTATTTGAAAGAAGTGCAGTACGACCCAGCTACCGGCATCGTGCACAAACCTCAGCAGTTGCCCGAGGGCATTACCGCTGGCGAATGCGGCGTGCCTGAGGTGCAGTAACGGGTTTGGTTTACAAGTAGTCTTGGAGGTGCAACACCTTCAAGCCATCGACTGACACCATCCCAGCATCGTTGGTAATGAGTGCCGTACAACCATGTTGCAAAGCTGTCGCCAAATGAAGTGAGTCAATCAATTTAAACCTTTGCTTAGCGACCAGCAAGGCAGCCAAATCAAAATCTTTGGCATCGTGGCGAACCACGCTTAACAACTGCTGATTACCAAAAAAAGCTTTGCACTGTTTGTTTAAAGCTGGCTTGTCTTGACGGTAAATTCCCGCCATCACCTCAGCAACGGCCGCGTCGCCTGTGAATGCAAATACTTGGTGCAAAGAACACGCACCCAGCACCTCGGCAACCAAGGGAAAAAAGACGGGGCTTCTTTCGAGAAAGTAAATAAATACATTGGCGTCAATGTAGATGCGTTGGCCTTGTAACTGTTGCAGAACAGGCGTTATCTTTCCCATGTGGCCCTGACACGGCTTATGGTTTGCTCCACCTCTTCGGGGCTGTCACCCCAAACACCTTGCGCAATGCCTGCAAAAGACATGATGTCATTCAGACCTTGGTGTTTAGGCCCCATGGGGGTGATGACTATGCTGCCGTTCACCAAAGCAACCGACAACTTGTCATCAACTTCAATGCCAGACTCACGAACAAGACTGGCGGGCAAAGTGAATTGATTTTTGGCGCGCATCCTGATTTCTGGCATGTCAGTTCACCTGTAAGTTGAATTTCCAACATTTTACAAGGAAGTTGGAAATTAACTCAATTTGTTTATTCAAACTCTAAAACCGCTGCCTGGCCAACTCCGCCCCCTTGGCCAGCGCTTGCAATTTTTTCCACGCCACATCGCGGCTCATGGGTGCCAAGCCGCAGTTGGTGCAGGGGAACAAATGTTCTTTGCTGACAAACTGCAGTGCACGGCCAATGGTGTCGGCCACCTCTTCGGGCGTTTCAATCACATCGGACGCCACGTCGATGACACCCACCATCACATCTTTGCCTTTGAGCAAAGCAATTAAATCCATGGGCACATGCGAGTGAAAACACTCCAAGCTGACTTGGTTGATGCTGCTTTTGGCCAGCGCGGGAAAAACTTTTTCATACTGACGCCACTCATGGCCCAAGGTGTTCTTCCAATCCACATTGGCTTGAATGCCATAGCCATAGCAAATATGCACGGCGGTGGTCACAGTGATGCCCTGCACGGCCCGCTCTAGCGCTTGCACACCCCACTCGGCAGCGTCTTCCATGTACACATTGAAAGCGGGTTCATCAAACTGGATGATGTCTATGCCATCGGCTTGCAGCGCCAGCGCTTCTTGGTTGAGCAACTCGGCAAAGGCCATGGCCATTTTGATGCGCCCCTGTTTGCCTTCGCCGTAAAACCTGTCCGCCACGGTGTCGACAATCGTCATAGGGCCTGGCAAGGTGAACTTGGTTTTCTTTTTGGTGTGCGCTCGCAGCAGTTGTGCTTCCATGGCGTGCACCCGCCCTTTCAAGCGCAGCTTGGCCACCACTTGCGGCACCATGGCGTCATAGCGGTTGTCGCGAATGCCCATCTTGACTTTGTTTTCAAAGTCTATGCCTTCGACCTGCTCTAAAAACCCGTGCACAAAATGCTGACGCGCTTGCTCGCCGTCACCAATGATGTCCAAACCTGCATCCTCTTGTGCCTTGATCCACAACAGCGTGGCGTCGGTTTTGGCTTGGCGTAAGGCGTCGCCCTCTTGTTTCCATTTAGGCCACAGCTTTTCGGGCTCGGCCAGCCATTCGGGTTTGGGCAAGCTGCCGGCAATGGTGGTTTCAAACATCAACTACTCCAATAAAAAAATCAAAACGCCTGAGCCATCAACTCGAACGAACGCAACTGAGCCGCAGGATCATGCGTCCAACTGCAAACCACCAACTCATCGAGTTCAAGCTCTGCGGCAAGAGCGCGGAGTTTATCTGCCGTTTGGGTGGCGTTGCCCACCAACGCGTCCTCGCGCATGGCGTGCATCTGGGCCAACTCTGCGGCACTCACATCTTTCACTGCTTGGTCTGGCGCCAACAAGGGCCCCATACGGCCTCGGTTACGGTCTAAACGCCAACGGGCGCGGCTTTGAAATTGGTACCAAGCTTCTTCCTCGGTATCTGCCGCCAGTGCTGACACGCAAATCGTGGCCTGAGGTTTGTCTAAATAAGCACTGGGGCGGAATTGACTGCGGTACATGTCCAGCGCTTGCTCGACGCCCACACCATCACTGAAAAAATATGCAAACGCATAAGGCAGACCAAAATGCGCGGCGAGTTGTGCGCCGTAGTTGGAGCTGCCCAATATCCATAGCAACGGTGAGGTGGCCGCCACTGGCATGGCCCACACCCCATGCGCCGCATGACCTTCTGGCATGGATTGACCTGTCACCCATGCTTGCAACTCGGCGACTTGCTGGGGAAAGCGCTCTGAGGCATAACGGTCGGGGTTGAGCAGTTGCGAGGTGCGCCCATCGCTGCCGGGCGCACGGCCCAATCCTAAATCGATACGCCCAGGTGCCAAAGCATCGAGCACGCGAAACTGCTCTGCCACTTTGAATGCCGAGTAATGCGGCAGCATGATGCCCGCGCTGCCCAAACGTATGCGCTTGGTGCGCATGGCGATGGCCGCGAGCAATATTTCAGGCGCAGTGCCGGCCATGCTGGGCAAGCTGTGGTGTTCGCTGACCCAAAAACGCTGGTATCCCCAAGTCTCGCAGTGCACAGCCAAATTAACCGTGTTGCGTATGGCTTCATCTTGAGGGCGGCCTGCAGACACCACCGACTGGTCCAGCACAGAGAGTTTCAAGACGCGCTCATCTCAGCTTCTTGCAAGGAGCGCCACATCACTTTGCCACTGCCGCTCTTGGGCAAGGCGTCAACAAACTGGACTAAACGCGGCGCTTTGTACACCGCCATGTTGTCGCGGCACCAGCCCAAAATATCTTCTTCGCTGACCTGTTCTCGGTGGCTCTCGCGCAGCACCACCACGGCTTTGACCGTCTCGCCGCGGTAGGCATCCCTTGACGCGATGATGCACGCCTCTTGGATAGCGGGATGGCGAAACATCAGCGCCTCTACCTCGGCGGGCCACACTTTAAAGCCCGAAGCATTGATCATGCGCTTTAAGCGATCGGTGATGAAGAAGTAACCATCTGCATCCACATGGCCCAAATCGCCGGAGCGGAAAAACCGCTGGCCATCGATATGCATAAACGCCTGCTCGGTCGCTTCTTGGCGACGCCAGTAGCCATTGAAAATTTGCGGCCCGCGCATAACGATTTCACCTTGCTCGCCAGTGGCCACCTCTTGCAAAGTCTCAGGGTTGACGACCCGCGCATCCACACCAATGAGAGGAATACCCAAACACTGCTGCTTGGGCGCGTCGGGTGGATTGCTGTGCGAGGGCGCGGCGATTTCGGTCAAGCCATAGCCCTCTATATAACGCAAGCCATACAACTCCCACAAACGCTGTGCCACCGCCTGCGGCATGGCTGCTCCCCCGCCGCCAATGGCCACCAAACTGGAAAGATCGTATTGGTCGAACTTGGGACTGCCCAGCAAGTCGATGACCATGGTGGGGATGTTGGTCCAGTGGGTGACGCGGTAGCGTGAAATCAAACTGCCTGCATAGTCTCGGTCCCAACGCGGCATCAACACCACGGTGGAGCCCAAATACATGCCGCAGTGCATGACCGTCACCAAGCCGGTGATGTGGAACATGGGCACCACACACAAACCAATGTTTTCATGCGAACCGTTGTGCCAAATCGCGCCACACAAGGCGTTGTGCATGACGCTGCTGTGCGGGTGCATGCAGCCTTTGGGTAAGCCAGTGGTGCCGCTGGTGTAGGGCAAAACCGCCAAGTCAGAAGGCGAGACGGTCAATGGCGAAAGCGGCAAGGTGTTGCCCAGCACCTGGATCCAAGCATGCGACTGGCCACCCTGGACCACCGGCAGCTCAATGCTTTGCGTTAACCATGCTTGCCAAGCCAAGGGCCATCCTTCTTGGGCTTGAAGTGAGGGATCAAAAGCATCGCTGTAATGCGTGACCAGCAAATGCTGCAAACCTTCGCCTGCGGGCAAGGCGTCACTGGCAGCAGCCATTTCAACAGCCACATCAGCCGTGGTGATAGCGATACGCGCTTGGGCGTCACTGATGTAGTGCTCTAGCTCTTTGGCGCGGTTCATCGGGTTGATGGGAACCACCACCGCATTGGC
>CANLWQ010000148.1 GCA_947494405.1 Comamonadaceae bacterium
GAGTTAAATAATGATCATGTTGATAGTTGAACCCATAATCAACTAGTTTTAATCCATACTTATTTATTAACTCTCCGGCAAAATCACGTTTAAACAGTCGGTCTTTATTTCCGCGATAGTCAATGCTCACTGGTGAAGGGTTATGGTATTCGCAAACTAAAATATAACGGCTGGATAAATCGTACAAATTTTGATAAACGGCCGGCAACATGTCTGGGTTAACGTGTATCAAAACCCCTTTAGTAAAGGTTAAGTCGAATGTTGTGCTTGCATCCAATGATTCAACAACGGTGGTGTTTACGATCTCGGCAATACCCTCTTCACTAGCTGACTTTGCAGCTTTTTCATTGATTTCGTAACCTCTTAATTTCAACTGTTTATTAATTCGATTGAGAGCAATCAGATTCAAACAAATATTGCAACCAAGCTCTGCTAACGAATGTACTTCGGGGCAGTTTTTAAATATTTTAGAAAATAATGCCAAATTAGATGAAATCATTTTTTCACCTTCATTTCTGCTGGGATAGTCATTCCCAAAGTCGGTTGACCAAAAATTTTATTGATCAGTTTTATATTTCATTTTTATGTCCTTAAGCCGTTTCAAATTCTGGATTCATGTGGGTCCTGATTAGCGCTCTGATTTGCTCCACGCTTAAAAAATCAGGATTACTTCCTGACTCGTACGCAAACCCAGTTGGCACAGGGTGACCTTTTAATGCTTTGATGAAATATAGAATTCATATAAATTCTAATATAGTAATCCTAATTAAATTAATCTTGCACCAGAATTTTTGTAGCGGGTTTACTTTTCTAAAAGAAACCAAGTACCATCATCATTTGGAAAATATTTTTCACGGTTGTAGTTAAATCCATAATTGATCAACTTTAAATTAAATTTATCAATTAATTCACCTGCAAAATCCCTTTTAAATAGCACGTCTTCGTGGCCTCGATATTCTATCGCCATTGGTGTTGGGTTGTAATATTCGTAAACTAGAATATATCTGTTCGATAAATTAAAGAGATTTTGATAAACTTCAGCCAATTTTTCTGGGTTGATGTGAATCAGAACGCCTTTTGATATTGTGAGATCAAATTTTACTGAAGAGTCTAAGGGCCCAGCAACAGTCGTATTGATAATTTCAGCAACGTTTTGATTTTTGGCTTCTTGCGCTGCTTTTGCATTTATTTCATAACCCCTCAACTTATAGTTTTTGTTGATACGGTTTAGAGCAACTAGATTTAATCCAATATTACAACCTAATTCTGCAAATGAATTTACAGACGGGCAATTTTTGAGTATTTTAGAAAAAATGGCAACATTGGTAGATATTAAAACTTCACCCTCATTACGGCTAGGGTATTCATTACCAAAATCGGTGGCCCAAAAATTTTCTTGTTTAGTTTGATAGTTCATTTTTAAATCCTCAAATAGGTTCAAACGATGGGTTCATGTGTAGTTTAATGAGTGAACGGATTGTACCAACACTCAAGAAATCTGGATTGGTTCCCGACGCATACGCAAAGCCAACTGGTACGGGTTTGGCCTTAAGGGCCTGCATGTATTCAGGCATTTTGTGCTGCAAGCCTGCACCCAAAATGGCGTAATAGCCTCCTAGGTCAATGGTGCTGGGACTGTCGCTGCTGGTAATCATTTCTTCATGCAGCTTTTCACCCGGTCGAATGCCCACAATTTCGTGCTTACAGTTGGGGGCCACGGCCTGGGCCACATCGCCAATGCGGTAGGACGGAATTTTGGGTACCAATATCTCACCACCTAGCGCATGCTCCAAGGCCCAAAAAACCATTTCCACGCCTTCTTCCAGCGGAATGTTGAATCGCGTCATGCCCATGTCGGTAATCGGCAGCACGCCTGTTTTGGCTTTGTTCATGAAAAACGGAATAACAGACCCACGAGAGCCCATGACGTTACCATAGCGCACCACAGAAAACCGCAAATCACGTTCACCGCGAAAGTTGTTGGCTGCAATAAACAGTTTGTCGCTGCACAGTTTGGTGGCGCCATATAAATTGATGGGGGCTGCGGCTTTGTCGGTCGACAGGGCCACCACGCGGCGCACACCTTTGTCTAGGCATGCCTCAATCACGTTTTGCGCACCCATGATGTTGGTATTGATAAATTCAAACGGGTTGTATTCGGCGGCAGGCACTTGCTTTAACGCTGCGGCGTGCACCACGGTGTCAATACCTTCCATGGCGCGTGACAAACGACCGGGGTCGCGCACATCGCCAATAAAAAATCGCAGTGCAGGGTATTTGTCTTGGGGAAACTCTTGCTGCATCTCGTACTGCTTCAGCTCGTCGCGGCTAAACACCACCAGGCGCTTGATTTTGGGGCAGTGGTCCAGCACAGACTTGACAAATGCTTTGCCAAACGAGCCGGTACCCCCTGTGATGAGTATGGATTGGTCGCAAATGTCTATGTTTTGATGCATACAAACAGCGTCAGTAACCCGACGATTTAATGAGAATGAAAGATATCAAGCAGAAGCCGTGCCAACTTGGGCCTACTGGTCTGTTAATTGCTTTAATACACACCAAACGAATCAACATGACGGGAATTCGACAATTCTTTATGAAAAATTCATACGAAACAATTCCTTATGGACGTCAATCCATCTCTGAAGCCGATATCCAGTCGGTGGTGGATGTCTTGCGCTCCGACTTTTTGACGCAAGGCCCTGTCGTGCCCGCTTTTGAGGAAGCGCTGGCAAGCTATTGCCAGGCGGGCCATGGAGTTGCCACATCAAACGCCACGGCAGCTCTGCACATTGCCTGTTTAGCGCTAGGCTTAGGCCCTGGGGACTGGCTTTGGACCAGCCCCATCACTTTTGTGGCCTCTGCCAACTGCGCTTTGTACTGTGGGGCCCAAGTGGAATTTGTGGACATTGACCCGCACACCTTCAATATGAGTCCGGTGGCCCTAGAGAGAAAACTCATTTTGGCCAAGTTGCAAGGAAAGCTGCCCAAGGTGGTAGTGCCCGTGCACATGTGTGGCCAGCCTTGTGACATGGCAGCCATAAATACTTTGTCAAGAAAGTATGGGTTCAAGATCATTGAAGATGCGTCCCACGCTATTGGCGCCAGGTATCAAGGCGAACCGGTGGGCAACTGCCGCTATTCAGACATCACTGTTTTCAGCTTCCACCCTGTGAAGATCATCACCACCGCAGAAGGCGGTTTGGCCGTCACCAACCATTCTGCGCTTGCTCAAAAAATGAACCTGTTGCGAAGCCACGGCATCAGCAGCGCCACTGCAGATATGCAAGGCCGACCCGCCGAAGAAATATGGAACTATCAGCAGATTGACTTGGGGTTCAACTACCGCATGACTGAATTGCAAGCGGCGCTGGGCTTGAGCCAACTGCAGCAGTTAGACACTTTTGTGTTGAAAAGACAAGCCATCGCACGCTATTATGATCAAGCGCTGGCTGACGTGAACATTCAAACTCCTTGGCAGCATCCACAGACGCAATCCAGTTTCCATTTGTATCCGATTCAAGTCACTTCAACTTCAGTCATCAGCCAACAAGTGCTTTACCAGTCGATGACCAAAGCAGGGGTGAAGGTCAATCTGCATTACATACCAGTTTATCTGCAACCCTACTATGCCAGCTTGGGCTTCCAGCCAGGCCATTGCCCGCTTGCAGAAGATTATTTCAAGTCCAGCATCAGCATTCCCTTGTATGCAGGCATGACCAAAGAACAGCAGCACCGCGTGGTGGCGCTGATTCAAAGTCTGTGTCATGAAAAAGCTGTGAATCGCGTCGTGGGAGCTTCGGCGTGAAACTTGCCATCATTCCAGCACGTGGTGGCAGTAAGCGGATACCGCGCAAAAATATCAAAGAATTTTGCGGTAAGCCGATGATTGCTTGGTCGATTCAGACGGCTATCGCCAGTGGTTGCTTTGACCGCGTTCTGGTGAGTACAGACGACCCAGAAATCGCAGAAGTGGCTCAGGCAAATGGGGCCGAAGTGCCCTTTTTGCGCCCGCCTGAACTGTCAGGTGACCACACCGGAACCATTCCTGTGATTTCACACGCAATTCGATGGCAAGCAACCCAAGGGACGCCCGCAACCCAAGTCTGCTGTCTGTATGCGACGGCCCCATTTGTTCAAGCCGATGATCTTGTGCGCGGGTTGGAACTTTTACAACACACCGGGGCAGACTTTATCTTGAGTGTGACCAGTTTCGCCTTTCCCATCCAGCGTGCGGTCCGTATCACTTCCGAACAAAGGGTTGAGATGTTTCAGCCCGAACACTTAAACACGCGCTCGCAAGATTTGGAAGAAGCGTGGCACGATGCGGGTCAATTCTATTGGGGATATGCAGCAGCTTGGTTAGATCAAAAGCCTTTTTTCTCAAATAAAGTAATGCCAGTTCGTATGCCCCGCCACCTCGTACAAGACATCGATACGCTGGAAGATTGGACCAGAGCAGAGTGGATGTACCGATCATGGAAATCACAGCCATGAATATTGAAAACTACCAGCTCAAAGACCCTCTTCACTTTGTGTTCCGATTGGACGCTGGAAGTCCAGTTGGCAACGGCCATTTGGTACGAAGCATGGTGCTGGGCATGGAATTGCTTGGACGAGGACATCAAGTGAAACTTCTCTCCAATCAGTTGCCGCCAGCTTTGCAAGTTAAACTGAGAGAAAAGGGCATAGCAGTTCAAATCATTTCGCATCAAAGTGACGGACTGAAAGAAATTGCGTGTATTCATGAAGAACGCCCTGTCGACTGGCTCGTCATAGACCACTATGGCATCGATTTTCATTGGGAAAAAGCAGCACGACGTTTCGCGGCGCACATAATGGTGATCGATGATTTGGCCAACCGACAACACGATTGCGACCTGCTGCTCGATCAGAACGTCACCAATCGATTGCAAGACCAATATGACAATTTGCTGCCACGCCAGTGTGTCAAGGCCATTGGATGGTCATACCTATTGGCCAGGCCCGCGTTTTATGTTCAGGAAATGTGCGAACGAGCCGGCACACTGGTTTTTCTGGGTGGCGGCGACCACAGTTCAGCGCTTGAAGGGTTGATACAAGCATTGCTTGCTCAAACCGAACTTCATCCCTTGAAGATCCTGGTGTCATCTCATTACCTACCTGGCATCCATTGGCAAAACCTTATCGGAGACTGCGGACAGGTGTACTGCGACCTGTCAGATCCTGCGCCCCTCTATCGAAGCGCGAAGTTGGCCTTGGTTCGTTGCGGATTCGTGTCTTACGAACTGGCGCTGATCGGCGTGCCAACAGTCCACATCTACAGCAGCGAAGTGCAGGAAGAAGTGGCCCGTTCATTAGCGCATTTAGCGACGGGCGTGGCCATTTGCGAGGAACATTTGACCGATGTCGAAGAAATAAGCGACGCCATGAATCGGGTGTCCGTGATGGAACCCGTGCCCGTCAATGAACAA
>CANLWQ010000149.1 GCA_947494405.1 Comamonadaceae bacterium
AGCGCACATCATGGCGGGCGGCACCGATGCCGGCCTGTGGGTCACGCAGCAGCATCGCCAGTTTGAGCAGGTGATTGACATCACCCGCGTGGCCGAGTTTCAGCGCATCGAGCAGTACCCGCACCATGTGGCCATTGGTGCGGCTGTCAGCATCCACGATGCATTTGCTGCATTGGCAGAGCGCCACCCCGCTGTCACCGCCTTTGCGCATCGCTTTGCAGGCCGTCCTGTGCGCCAGTCGGGCACCTTGGGTGGCAATGTGGCCAATGGCTCTCCCATCGGTGACAGCATGCCGCTCTTGATAGCCTTGGGTGCGCAGGTGGTGTTGATGGCCTGGCGCAAGGGCCGCGTGGTGCACCGCCATTTGGCGCTGGAAGACTATTACCTGGGCTACCGCAAAACCGTATTGGCGCCTGACGAGTTGCTGTGCTGGATCGTCGTGCCCCAGCCCCAGCCAGATGAACACCTGTATTGCTTCAAAGTGTCCAAGCGGGTGGAGGACGATATTTCCAGCGTTTGCTTGGTGCTGAATATGCATTTGCAGCAAGGGCAAATAGACCAGGTTCGCATCGGTGTGGGCGGCGTGGCTGCCACGCCTGTGCGGGCTGTGCAAACCGAAGCTGTTTTGCGGGGACAAACGCTCAGCCAAACCAGCTTAGCCAAAGCCCAAGACACTTTGGCGCAGGAATTCAACCCCATCAGCGATATGCGGGCCAGCGCCGAATACCGACAACTGCTGCTGCGCAACTTGCTGCAACGCGCTTGGCTGCAAGCGAATGGTCAAGGCATGACGCAGTTGGAAGATTTGCCATGACCGCATCCGCTTTAGACACCAAGGCTCGCCATGAAAGCGCCCACCTGCATGTGCAAGGCCAAGCGGCTTACATCGACGATTTGCCGCTGACCGAAGGCACGCTGCATGCAGCGCCCATCCTGAGCAACGTGGCCCGTGGCCGCATCCTGTCCTTGGACCTGAGCGCAGTCTTGGCCGCCCCAGGTGTGCGTGCCGTGGTGACGGTTGACGACATTCCCGGCGACAAACTGCTGGCCACGTTTATCCACGATGAGCCAGTGTTTGCCTTAGAGCGTGTGGAGCATATCGGCCAAGTGTTAGGTTTGGTGGTGGCCGACAGCCATGTGCAGGCTCGCGCTGCTGCGCAGTTGATGGTGCTGAGCGTGAAGGCAGAGACACCCGTAATTGCGAAGCCCGCAGGGCTGAAGCAATCCCAAGTCATTGCGAGCGCAGCGAAGCAATCTGGATCGCCACGTCGCTTCGCTCCTCGCGATGACAATTTGACTCGCGATGACAACGGAGTGGTTGGTGGCGTCGCTCCGCTCGCCATGACAAAGAGCCACGCCATGACAAAGAGCCACGCCATGACAAAGAGCGACGCCATGACAACAGTCTTGCCCAGCGTCCATGTGCAGCGCGGCGACACCACCCAAGCCATGGCGCAAGCGCCGCATCAACTGCAAGGGCAGTTAGAGATTGGCGGGCAAGAACACTATTACTTGGAAGGGCAAATCGCCTACGCGCTGCCGCAAGACAACGGCGAATGGTTGATCCACAGCAGCACCCAACACCCTGGCGAGGCCCAGCACTGGGTGGCGCACGCCCTGCACATCCCCCTGCACCAAGTGCGGGTGCTGTGCCGACGCATGGGCGGCGGTTTTGGTGGCAAGGAAACCCAATCGGGGCATTTGGCGGTGTGGGCCGCCTTGGCCGCGCACAAAACCGGCAAGCCGGTGAAGATGCGCTTAAGCCGTGAAGATGACTTTTTAGTCACCGGCAAACGCCACCCCTTCAGCCACGATTACCAAGCGGGGTTTGACGACCAAGGTCGTTTGCTCGCCCTGCACAACACCCAATGGGCGCATTGCGGTTTCAGCGCCGACCTGAGTGGCCCAGTGTCTGACCGCGCGGTCTTTCACACCGACAATGCGTATTTTTTAGAGGCGGTGGATATCCTCTCGCACCGCGTCAAGCTCAACACCCAAAGCCACACCGCATTCCGTGGGTTCGGTGGGCCGCAAGGGATGATGTTGATTGAAACCGTGATGGGCGACATCGCCCGCAGCCTGCAACTCGACCCCTTGGATGTGCGACTTCGCAACCTGTATGGCGATGCACCGCGCAACACCACGCCCTATGGCATGACGGTGGAAGACAACATCCTGCCCCAGTTGATGACGCAACTCGCCAAGGATTGCGACTACCGAAATCGCCGACAAGACATCCGCCACTTCAACGCACACAACCCAATCATCAAGCGCGGTATCGCGATCACCCCAGTGAAGTTTGGCATCAGCTTCACCGCCACCCAGTTCAACCAAGCAGGTGCTTTGGTGTCGGTCTACACCGATGGCAGTGTGCGAATCAACCACGGCGGCACCGAGATGGGCCAAGGCCTGCACACCAAGGTCTGCGCCGTGGTGGCTCAGGTGTTGGGCTTGCCCTTGCGCCAAGTGCGCATCAGCAGCACCGACACTGACAAGGTCGCCAATGCCAGCGCCACGGCGGCCTCCAGCGGTACCGATTTGAACGGCCGCGCCGCAGAGCGTGCTGCACTGCAAGTGCGCCACAACCTGGCCGCATGTCTGGCCACAGCCGATGGCTGCAAGCCTGACGAGGTGGTGTTTGCACAAGAAGAGGTGCGCACACCCCAACAAGTGCGCTCCTTCGCGCAAGCGGTGCAGTACGCCTACAGCCAACGGGTGCAACTCTGGAGCGATGGTTTTTACGCTACACCCGACATCCACTACGACCGCACCACCTTGAGCGGCCGTCCCTTCTACTACTTTGCTTATGGCGCGGCCTGCAGCGAAGTGGCGATTGATACTCTGACCGGCGAGCACAAACTGCTGCGCGTGGACATCTTGCATGATGTGGGGCATTCGCTCAACCCGGCGCTGGACATCGGGCAAATCGAGGGCGGCTTTGTGCAAGGTCTGGGGTGGCTCACCACCGAAGAACTGGTCTGGGGCGCTGATGGCAAACTGCTGACGCGCGGCGCCAGCACCTACAAAATCCCCACCGCCGCTGACATCCCCAAGCACTTCAACATTCAGATGTGGCCTGAAGCGAATCCGAAAGACAACATCGGCGGCAGCAAGGCCGTGGGCGAACCACCCTTTATGCTGGCCATGAGCGTGTTCGAGGCCTTACGCGATGCGGTCGGAGAGGCCTTGGGCGACCATGCACCTGTGCATCTGGACGCACCTGTCACGCCCGAACGGGTGTTGATGGCTTTGCACAAGGACCTCGCATGAGCCTGCATGCTTACCGCGCCTCTTTGCTGTGGTTTCCCGACCCTGCCAGCCACCATGTGCAATTCGAACAAGATGGTTTGTTAGTCACCGAGCGGGGCGCAGACGGTGTGGCCCGCATCAAGGCCATCGGCCCGCACGCCTTGCTGCTGGCCGAATACCCGCAAGTGCCTTGCACCGATTGGCGCGGCAGATGGATTGCGCCAGGCTTTGTCGACCTGCACATCCACTATGCACAAACCGATGTCATTGCCTCACCCGCTGATGGGCTGTTGCCTTGGCTGAACAACTACACCTTCCCGCAAGAAATACGCTTTGCCGATCCTGAGTATGCGCATGAAGTTGCCAGCTTCTTTTTCGATGAACTCCTGCGCAACGGCGTGACCACGGCCCTGACCTTTGCCACCGCTCACACCGCGTCGGTGGATGCGTTTTTCCAAGAGGCGCAACGCCGACAACTTCGCATGCTCGGTGGACGGGTGCTGCAAGACCGCCACAGCCCTGACGGGCTGCGCGACGCGAGCGCCCAACAAAGCTTATATGAAACCGAAGCGCTGATCGGGCGTTGGCACGGTGTGGACCGCTTGGGCTACGCCATCACGCCGCGTTTTGCACCCACCTCCAGCGAGGCGCAACTGCGCGGTGCAGGCGAGTTGGCCGCACAACACCCCAGCGTCTGGGTGCAAACCCATGTGGCGGAGAACGCAGATGAAATTCAATGGGTGGCCGATTTGTTTCCCCATGCCCGCAGCTATTTGGGGGTGTACGAGGACATGGGTTTGTTGCGAGAGCGTTCGGTCTACGCCCACTGCCTGCACTTAGACGCCAGTGACCGTGACCTCATGGCCGAGCGGGGTGCAGCCGCTGCGGTGTGCCCCACCAGCAATTTGTTTTTAGACAGCGGTTTTTTCAATTTTGAATTGGCACAGTCGCACCACCTGCAGCACGGTTTGGCCAGCGACGTGGGAGGCGGCACCAGCTTCAGCCCTTTCCACACCATGCACGCGGCATACACCGTGGGACGCCAAAGTGCGGGCAAAAATGGCCATTCGCTGAGCGCCGAACACCTGTGGTGGTTGCACACCGCAGGCGCTGCGCAGGCCCTGGGTTTGGGCGGTGTGGTGGGCAATTTGGCAGTGGGTTGTGATGCCGATTTTGTGGTGCTCAATACTGCTGCAACGCCTTTGTTGGCAAGGCGTACGGCTGCTGCCGAGTCGCTGCAAGAGCAGCTGTTTGCCATGATTGTGTTGGGCGACGACAGGCTGATAGAGCGGGTGGTCATTAACGGTCACTGACCTGTCATTGCGAGGAGCTGTCATTGCGAGGCCGCTGGCCGAAGCAACCTGATTGCTTCACTTCGTTCGCAATGACGCGGTGACGTTCGCAATGACGCGGTGACGTTCGCAATGACGCGGTGAAGTTCGCAATGACAAGGTGCTTTAAAGCACCAATATCGCTCTGAAGTCATTCACATTGGTGTGGGTGGGGCCCGTCACCACCAAGTCTCCCAAAGGCTCAAAAAACCGATAGCTGTCATTGCGGTCCAAATAGACCAAGGGTTTCAAACCTAAAACGTCAGCCCTCACCAGTGTGTCAGGTGTCACCACCGCCCCCGCGTTGTCTTCCACACCGTCAATGCCGTCGGTGTCCGCGGCCAAGCCCCATACCCCCGCTTGTCCCTGCAATGCAACTGCCAGCCCCAAGCAAAACTCACCCGCTCGTCCACCTTTGCCGCGCGGCGTATCAGGTGCTTGAGGGCGCACCGTCACCGTGGTTTCACCGCCGCTCAAAATCACACAAGGCTTTTGAAATGGCCCCTCGCCCCGCGCCACAGCACGAGCCAAAGCAGCATGCACCTTGCCCACTTCACGCGATTCGCCTTCGATTTCATCCGACAACACATACGCGTTCAACCCAGCAAGTCGGGCCATATCAGCTGCGGCTTGCAAAGACTGCTGCGGCGTGGCCAACATATGCACTTTGTGACCGTGAAACACGGGGTCTGCAGGTTTAGGGGTTTCCAAAACGCCTGTGCGCAATGCAGCCCACACCGGTTCGGGCAAATCGATGCGGTAACGCTCCAAGATGGCGATAGCTTG
>CANLWQ010000150.1 GCA_947494405.1 Comamonadaceae bacterium
ACTCACCCCTGGCTTCATGCCGGGCTGGGGGGTATGCGCGCTTTGCTCAAACGCCAAAGGCACGAAGCTGGCGCCTGGGGCGTTCAGGTTTTCGTCTACCCCGCGATCCGCATGCACCCGGTAAAAGCCACCCACCACATAGCGATCCATCATATAAACCACAGGCTCGGCCACGGCTTCGTTGATGCGCTCGTTGGTCAGCACACCCTCTTGGATGAGGACTTGGTTGACCTCTTGGCCGTCTTTGACCACGCTCATTTTGTTGCGGGTTTTGCGGTTCAGCACTTCCAAATCGGCGACGCTGCGCACCGTCATGATGCCCATGCCGTAAGTGCCGTTGTCGGCCTTGACAATGACAAAAGGCTTTTCATGGATGCCAAATTCTTTGTATTTGCGCCGGATTTTGGTCAGCATCATGTCCACATTGGTGGTCAGGCATTCCATGCCGGTGCCTTCGGCAAAGTTCACCTCACCGCATTGGGTGAACATGGGGTTGATCAGCCAAGGGTCTATGCCCAGCAGTTTGCTGAAACGCTTGGCCACTTCGTCGTAGCTGGTGAAATGCTGACTTTTTCGGCGCACACACCAGCCCGCATGCAAGGGCGGCAACAAAAACTGCTCGTGCAGGTCTTCCAAGATGCCGGGTATGCCAGCGCTCAAATCGTTGTTGAGCAAAATCGTGCAGGGGTCGAAATCTTTCAGTCCCAAGCGGGTTTTGTTGCGAATCACCGGCTCGAGCTTGACAGTTTCGCCATTGGGCAACTCGATGGTGGTGTCTTCTTTGATTTCGGGGTTGATAGAGCCAATGCGCACATTCAGCCCCGCCATATTGAAGATGCGCGCCAGCTGCGCCACATTGCTCAGGTAAAAAGTGTTGCGGGTGTGGTTTTCGGGAATCAGCAGCAGGTTGCGCGCTTCAGGGCAAATTTTCTCTATGGCCACCATGGCCGCTTGCACCGCCAGAGGCAGCATCTCGGGGGTGAGGTTATTCCAGCCGCCGGGGTAAAGGTTGGTGTCCACAGGGGCGAGCTTGAAGCCCGCGTTGCGTATGTCTACCGAGCTGTAAAAAGGCGGCGTGTGCTCCATCCACTCCAGGCGAAACCAGCGCTCGATGGCGGGCATGGAGTCGAGGATGCGCTGCTCGAGTTCGTTGATGGGGCCGGTGAGCGCGGTGATGAGGTGAGGAACCATGGGGTAGTTAGTTAAGAGTAAGGTTTGAATCTGGGGGTGATTCTGACAGCTTCAAGCAAAGGGGTTGAGACAGACTTACAAAATAAGTAGTCTGAAGTTGATACTGATTCTGCAAGTTCTGTATACGCTTGACTTCATGGACTTTTCTTTCTCCAAAACCGACTTCAAATCTGGTCTTCGCGCAACCGGCTCCATGATGGCTGGGAATACCTGTGTGGCTTTTTTGATTTTGGGGAACAGGAATTGGGTGAGCTTGGTTATATTGATGGTAATTGGTCTGTCTCTTATACTTTTGACGTCCATGAGTATTGATTTTGGTAAGGAAGCTCGTAATGACTGAAGCGCATTGGATCGTGATCTTTTTTGGCGTCTTGATGTGCGCCATGTCCTTGGCTGCGTCTTACTTTGAAGCCAAAGAAAAAAGCAAGGGTGAATCAAAGGACGCCAAAATCTAATTCACTTTTGACATTAATCACCATGTCTCACGACATTGCGACTCTACTGAAATGCAGCTGCGGGATTGTCGAATTACAACTTAGAGGCGGTTCACCCCCGCACTTCCCCCGCGCCCAGCACCACATATTTCAATGAGGTGAGGCCCTCAATGCCCACCGGGCCACGCGCATGGAATTTGTCGGTGGAAATACCAATCTCGGCACCCAAGCCGAACTCAAAACCGTCGGCAAAGCGGGTGCTGGCGTTGACCATCACGCTGGCTGAATCCACCTCGCGCAAAAAGCGTTGGCCGTTGACATGGTTGAGGGTGAGGATGGCATCGGTGTGGTGGCTGCTGTAGTGGTTGATGTGGGCAATGGCTTCGTCCACCCCACTCACCACCTTGATGCTGATGATGGCGGCCAAATACTCGTCGAACCAATCTTGTTCGCTGGCGTTGGTCAGCACCGCGCCCGTCACGCCTGCCAGCAAGGCTTTGGCCTCGGGGCAGCAACGCATTTCCACGCCTTTGTGGGCAAACACCGCACCTATGCGCGGCAAAAATTCTGCTGCCACGCCACGCGCCACCAGCAGGCCTTCGATGGCATTGCAAGGGCTGTATTTTTGGGTTTTGGCGTTGTCCACCACTTTAAGCGCCATGTCCAAATCACAAGGGTCGTCCACATAAGTGTGGCAGTTGCCGTCCAAGTGTTTGATGACCGGCACTTTGGCGTCACGGCTGATGCGCTCAATCAAGCCTTTGCCGCCACGCGGAATGACCACATCCACATACTGGGGCATGGTGATGAGCTCACCCACGGCTGCTCGGTCGGTGGTGGGCACGAGTTGCACCGCCTCTGTGGGCAAACCAGCTTCGGCCAGGGCCTGTTGCACCAGCGAAGCCAAGGATTTGTTGGATTCAATGGCTTCTGAGCCGCCGCGCAAAATGCAAGCGTTGCCGCTTTTGATGGCGAGTGACGCAGCCTCGATGGTGACATTGGGGCGGCTCTCGTAAATCATGCCGAAAACGCCAATAGGCACACGCATTTGCCCTACCCGAATACCACTGGGCTGCTGGGTCATGCCGCTGATGCTGCCAATGATGTCAGGCATGGCCGCGAGTTGCTCGCAGCCAAGGGCGCAGGTTTCCAAAATCGAGGGACTGAGTTTCAAGCGGTCCAGCATGGGCGCATCTAAACCTGTGGCTTGGGCGCGCTTGAGGTCTTCGTGGTTGGCCTTGAGCAGGGCGGCGGCGTCTTGCCGCAAAAGTGTTGCCAGATGCCGCAGAGCCGCGCTTTTAGGGGCGGCGCTGGCCTTGGCCATGGCAACGCTGGCCACTTTGGCCTGCTGGCCCAAGGCCTGCATCAGTTCGGGGATGGAATGCGCGTTCATGGCCTGATTTTGGCAGAGTCGCGATTCATGCGGGCTGACAGGCCCGGCTCAGCATCAAAGCCAAGCGGCCTAAGGCTTGCCAGCTGTCACTGGGCCACTGGGCAAACCGCAAGCCTTTGACCACCCCATCGACTTGGTGGGCGGATTGCAACAAGCGGTCCAGCATGGCGGGTGACAGTTTGGGTAAAACCCGCTCGAACAAACGCTCTTTAGGACCCCAAATACGCTGCTCACGCAGCACCTGTGGCAATGGTCTTCCGCTGGCCACCGCGTCCTTGACACGTTTGAGCGCGCGAATATCTTCAGCCAGCGCGAAATGCACCAAGACCTCAGATGCGCCTTCAGCCCGCAAGCCGTCCAGCATGCGCTGCACCCGTTGGTGTTGGCCGGCCAGCACGGTTTCACTCAGCTTGAACACATTGAAGCGGGCCACATTCAACACCGCGTTTTCAATTTGCTCAAAGCTCAACTCTTGCGCTGGGTAAAGCAGGGCTAGCTTTTGAATTTCTTGGTGGGCGGCCAGCAAATTGCCCTCCACCCTGTCAGCGAAAAACTGCAAACTGCGCTGACCCTCTTCGCCCGCCAGCACCCGTTGCTGCTGCATGGCCAAGCGCTGCGCTATCCAAGCGGGCAAGGCGGCACGTTCAACCGGATCGATTTGCAAGCTGATGCCGTGGGTGTCTAAAGCAGTGAACCATCCCGACGATTTAGCGGTTTTATCTAACCGTGGCAATGACACCAAGACCAACACGCCATCGTTGCCCACGCAAGTCTGGGCAATGCGTTGCAAGGCTTCGCTGCCGTCTTTGCCAGGCTTGCCCGAGGGTATGCGTATATCGATGAGCTGTTTATCGGCAAACAAACTCATGGCGGCACAAGCAGATTCAATCTCACTCCAATCGAAATGCGCGCCCGCCACAGTGAATACATGGCGCTCCAAGAATCCTTGCGCCCTAGCGCTGGCCCGAATCGCATCAGCCGCCTCTTGCAACAACAGGGCTTCGTCGCCATGCAAGGTATAGAGCTGACGCAGGTCTTGCGACAGTTGTTCGATCAGGCGCGCCGTGGTGAGTTGCATACGAGGCCTAGGGCATGCGCACCACGGCCAGTCGACGCAACACCTGCTGCACCAAGTCGGAACGCATATCGCGGTAAAGCAAACCTTCTTCGGTTTCTTTGGACAAAGCCGAGTTTTCGTTAAAACTGATGTCGCGCTCTTGGACCAACTCGGTGTCGGGAATCAGCTCGGTGCCGTCTCGCGCGCGTAGCTTGAAGCGAATTCGAAAGCGCAGTTGAAACTCACGCACCGCGCCGGCCGAGGTGCGGCTGAGAATGACTTTCTCGGGCAATTCAAGCAATAAATCGAAAATCACATCGGCGCGCTCGACTTGCTTGGGGTCGTTGATGACCTCAACCCGACCAGAGCCAGAGATATTGCGCTTGAGTTCTTGGCCAAATACCGAGGCTTCGGGCAGGCCGCTGTAAAGCGTGCGAAATGGGTAATCGGGCGCTTTGCGCAACTGAAAACCACAAGCACTCACAGCCAGCAAGACCGCACCAGAAGCAAAAACGCGTCGCTGCATCATGAAGCCATCACGATGTTGACCAAACGACCGGGCACCACAATCACTTTTTGATGGGCTGCCCCTGAGGCAAGCTTAAGAAATGCTTCGCTGGACAAAGCAGCTTGCTCTATGTCTTCTTTGCTGGCGCTGGCGGGCACAGAAATCGCGCCGCGCAATTTGCCGTTGATTTGCAGCATCAGTTCGATTTGGTCACGCACCAAAGCCGCCTCGTCCACCTCGGGCCATGCGGTGTCTAGCAAATCGCCTAAGCGTGCAGCGTATCCCAACTCGGCCCACAAATAGGCGCTGATGTGCGGGCAAGCAGGGTAGAGCATGCGCAGCAAAACAGACATGCCTTCGCACAACACGGCCTTATCGCCGTCGCTGTTATCTGCTTTGAAATCTTCCAAGGTATTGAGCAACTTCATGCAGCCCGACACCACGGTGTTGTATTGCATACGCTCGTAGTCATAGCTGACTTGCTTGAGCACCAAATGCATGTCGCGGCGCACATCGGCAGCCTCTTTGCGCGGCTTGGCGGCGCTCAAATTGCCAGCCGTGGCAGCCTTGAGCATGGCCTCGTGCTTGTGTGCGAAGTTCCACACGCGGCGCAAGAAGCGGTAGCTACCCTCCACCGCCGCGTCGTTCCACTCCAGGGTGGCTTCGGGCGGCGCGGTAAACATGGTGTACAAGCGTGCGGTGTCGGCGCCGTAGCGTTCGATCAGGTCTTGCGGATCGACGCCATTGTTTTTGCTCTTGCTCATGGTG
>CANLWQ010000151.1 GCA_947494405.1 Comamonadaceae bacterium
AAGCGAGCTTGGGCGGCTTGTTGCTTTTGCTCTAGGGCGGTTGATTGGGTTTGCAATTCAGCAGCCTCAGAAGCCAGCTGCCCCTGACGTTCGCGCACTTTTTCGGCTTGTTGCTGCAAACGCAGCACATCCACATTCAGAGCATGGGCCGCGGCTTGCGCTTGGTTGGCTTGTTGACGCAGTTGGCTTCTTTGCAAAGCAGCTTGTGCGGCGGCGGCCTCCGCCTTGGCCAGTTGCGAGCGGGCTTCTTCAGCCATCAAAGTTTGTGCTCGTATTTGTTTGTCGAGATTGTCAATCTCTTGGGCTCTGGCCAAGAGACCCGCTTGCTCGGAGTCTTGGGCATAAAAATGCACGCTGTGCAAACCCACGGCATGGCCTTGGGGAATAAAAATAAATTCACCTGCTTGCAACTTGTCACGCGAGGAAAGTGCAGCGTCTAAATGAGGCGCTGTGTAGCAACCGCTCAACCAATCGGCCAACAAACCTTTCAAGCCCACGTCATCAACTTTGATCTGGTCTGACAAAAGCGGCAATGAGGAGGATTTTGGGGTGCCGGCCGTCACTGCAGGGCTGAAAAAACTCAATTTCGCCAAAGGCACATCTGAGGCGAAAGATTTGACCGTGTCGAGCTTGCTCACCTCCAAAGCCGCCAAGCTTTCGCGCAGTGCAGCCTCAAACGCTTGTTCCCAGCCAGCGGTCACTTGTACCCGACTCCACAAGGGCTTTAAGCTTTGCAAGCCATGTTTGGCCAACCAAGGCACCAAGCGCTCATCGGTTCGCAGTTTTTCTTGCAATGCAGTTAAGGCTTGGTGGCGGGCTTGCAATTCAATCATTTTGGCTGATTGTTGGTTGCTGTGGTCTTGCGCGGTTTTACGCTCTGCATCCAAGCCAGGAGTTTGCGACTCCAAATTTTGCAGGTCTTGCGCAAACTGTGTTGAAGATGCTTGGGCCTGGGTTAGCTGCGACTCCAAGCGTTCTAAGTGGCTGCTGTCAGGCGCGGCCAGTGCGCTTTGATCAATTTGAAGACGGTTTTGCCGCTGCTCGAGTTGCCGCAACTGTTCTTGCAAACCGCGTTGCTCTGCAGCCAGTACCTGGATTTGTTGTTGCACTTGGTTAACCAATGCCGCTTGGTCTTGCGACAGCTTCAAAGCATCACGCCAGGCTTGTTCAGCGGCGGGCTGTTGCTCCGCCAAGTCTTTGCGTTGTCCCTGAACCTTTTCCAGCAAGCTTTGGGCTGTGGATTGGTCTTGGGTCAAAGACTGGGCTTGTTCATTGGCCTGGGCGGCTTGTTGCGTCCAATGGGAAAGCTGTGTTTGGATTTGTTGCAGCCGGTCTTGGGCGCGCTGGCGACCTTCGACGACAAAACGAATTTCTGCCTCAAGGCGCCCCACTTCTGCTGTGGCCTGGTAAAGCTGACCCTGGGCTTGGTTCACCTGCTCACCGGCGTCGTAATGGGCTTGACGCAAGGTCTCGATTTGGTTTTCGGTATGGCGCAAGTCTGCCGTTTTTGCTTCAAGGGCATTGCTGGCTTGCTCGGTTTGTTGTTGCAACTGGGTTTGGCTTAGATCTGCTTCGGCACGTTTTAAAAACCACAGCTGATGTTGCTTGAGTGTTGACTGGCTTTGCAAATCTTTGAAGCGTTGCGCCACCTCGGCTTGGCGCTCGAGTTTTTCCAAGTTCGCATTGAGCTCACGCAAAATATCTTCAACCCGCGTGAGGTTTTCGCGGGTGTCGCCCAAGCGGTTTTCGGTTTCCCGGCGGCGTTCTTTGTATTTAGAAACACCTGCCGCCTCTTCTAAAAACAAACGCAGCTCTTCGGGCTTGGACTCGATGATGCGGCTGATAGTCCCTTGCCCAATGATGGCGTAAGCACGCGGGCCTAAACCGGTACCTAAAAATACATCTTGCACATCGCGGCGGCGCACCGACTGGTTGTTGATGTAGTAGCTGCTGGTGCCGTCGCGCGTCAACACCCGCTTGACTGCAATTTCTGCAAATTGATTCCACTGTCCACCCGCACGGTGGCTGGCATTGTCAAACACCAGTTCCACACTGGCGCGACTGGCGGGCTTGCGACTGGTGGTGCCGTTAAAGATCACGTCTTGCATGGACTCGCCGCGCAATTCACTGGCGCGACTCTCACCCAGTACCCAACGCACTGCGTCAATGATGTTGGATTTGCCGCAGCCATTAGGGCCCACCACACCGACCAATTTCCCTGGCAATAAAAAATTCGTCGGGTCTGCGAAAGACTTGAAACCGGAGAGCTTGATCGAATTAAGACGCACCTAAAGCCCTTTAGAAAATGGAATAGTTAGAAAGAAAAAAAATCAGCTGGCTGTTTTTAAATCAGCGTCAATCCAGTGACCCACTTCTGACGACAAGCTTTGCAAAGAAGGCAAGACTTTGGCAATCTCAAGCGTCAATTCCATCATGGGCGTGGTGCGACTCATGGCTTCGAGCTGAATCACTTGCTGGCTGAGTTCGGGCCCAGACAGAAAAGTTCCATAGCCTTTGAGCGAATGCAGCAATCGCTGAACAGGCTCAGCATCGCGCTGGGCCAAGGCGGCTCGCAATGAATTCAAGTCTTTTTCCAAGCTGTCTTGAAAAGTAAGCGCCAAAGTCAACATCTGTGACTTGTCCATGGCGAATTCTTGAACTTTGCTGGTGTCGAGGTAACTGTACATAGCCCCCGATAATATCAGCCATGAATCCCCACCTTTCCCAATTGCAGCCCTACCCTTTTGAGCGCTTACGTCATTTGTTTACAGGCGTGAGCCCAGAGCCAAACTTATCCCCTATCAGCCTAGGCATAGGAGAGCCTAGGCATCCCACGCCCGCCTTGGTTTCTGAGGCTTTGCTGGCCAATATGAATGCTTTATCAGCTTATCCAGCCACTGCGGGCAGTTTGGCGCTGCGTGAGGCTTGCAGCGGGTGGCTTGCCCGCCGCTACCAAATCAGCGTGGATGCGGCAACGCAAATTTTGCCGGTGAATGGCTCGCGTGAAGCTTTGTTTGCGTTTGCGCAAACCGTTTTAGATGGCACTGCAGGCGCTTTGGTGGCTTCGCCCAACCCTTTCTATCAAATTTACGAGGGCGCAGCCTTGCTGGCGGGAGCGCAGCCTTATTTTGTCGCCAGCGTGGCGCGCAACAACTTTGCAGTGGATTGGGACAGTGTTCCCGCAGACATTTGGGCCCGCACAAAACTGTTGTTCGTTTGCTCGCCAGGCAACCCCACGGGTGCGGTCATGCCATTGACTGAATGGCAAAAGTTGTTTGCCCTTTCCGACCAATATGGCTTTGTGTTGGCCAGCGACGAGTGTTACAGCGAAATCTACTTCGGCGACACGCCGCCCTTGGGGGGCTTGCAAGCCGCCGTGATGTCTGGCAGAAAAGATTTTCGCCGCCTCATCAGCTTCACCAGTTTGTCTAAGCGGAGCAATGTGCCCGGTATGCGCAGCGGTTTTGTGGCCGGTGACGCCAGCTTGATAGCAGCGTTTTTGCGCTATCGCACCTACCACGGCAGCGCCATGAGCGGCATGGTGCAGGGCGCAAGCATTGCCGCTTGGAACGATGAATCACATGTAGAGCAAAACCGTGCCTTGTACCGCGAAAAATTTGCCCAAGTCACACCCCTGCTTTCACAGGTACTTGACGTGTCCTTGCCTGACGCTGGTTTTTACCTTTGGGCAGGTGTGCCGGGTGGTGACGATGAGGCTTTTGCCGTCGAGTTGCTGGCTCAATACAATGTCACTGTGTTGCCAGGAAGCTATTTGGCCCGCGAAGTCAATGGTGTGAACCCCGGCAAAGGCCGAATTCGCATGGCCTTGGTCGCGCAACCCCAGGAATGTCTGGAAGCCGCACAGCGCATCGTTCAATTTGTTCAATCCCACTATTCATCATCCTCATGAGCCAACAACTGCAATCCATTATTGATTCCGCTTGGGAAAACCGTACCCAGTACAGCCCTGCTTCTGCGCCCAAAGAGTTGGCCGATGCCGTCGAGCATGTGATCGTCGAACTGAATGCGGGGCGCTTGCGCGTGGCCACCCGCGAGTCTGTGGGTCAATGGACCACCCACCAATGGATCAAAAAAGCCGTGTTGTTGTCTTTCCGCTTGAAAGACAACGCCAGCATCAAAGCCGGCGACTTGGGTTTTTATGACAAGGTGCAAACCAAATTCTCCAACATGGATGAAGCGCAAATGAAAGCCAGCGGTGTGCGCGTGGTGCCGCCCGCAGTTGCGCGCCGTGGCAGCTATATTGCCAAGGGTGCCATCCTCATGCCCAGTTACGTCAATATCGGCGCTTATGTGGATGAAAACACCATGGTTGATACATGGGCCACCGTGGGCTCTTGCGCGCAAATCGGCAAGAACGTGCATTTGTCTGGCGGTGTAGGTATTGGCGGTGTGTTGGAGCCTGTGCAAGCCAACCCCACCATCATTGAAGACAACTGTTTCATCGGCGCGCGTTCTGAGGTGGTCGAAGGCGTGATCATTGAAGAAAACTCGGTCATCTCTATGGGCGTCTATATTGGTCAAAGCACCAAAATTTACGACCGCGCCACAGGCCAAGTCAGCTACGGACGCGTGCCTTCAGGCTCGGTGGTGGTGTCTGGCAATTTGCCCAGTGCCGACGGCAAATACAGTTTGTACTGCGCTGTGATTGTTAAGCGTGTGGATGCACAAACCCGTGCCAAGACCAGCTTGAACGATTTATTGCGCGACTGAGATGTCAGCCACACTTGAACTGGTCGAGCAATTGATTGCTCGCCCCTCGGTCACCCCAGATGATGCTGGCTGCTTAGAAATTTTGGGCAACCGACTCAAAGCTTTTGATTTTGAAACCGAGCAGTTGAATTTTGGACCTGCTGACTTCTCCGTCAGCAATATCTGGTCTGTCAAGCGCAGTCGCGCACTCAACGCGCCTACTTTGGTGTTTGCAGGCCACACCGATGTGGTTCCTACCGGTCCTCTAGACCAATGGACCACCCCGCCCTTCACGCCCAGCTACCGCGAGGGGAAGTTGTTTGGGCGTGGTGCCAGTGATATTAAAACATCCCTTGCCGCCATGGTGGTGGCCACGGAAGAATTTTTGCGGGTTGAAGAAAATCCGCATTTCTCTATTGCGTTTTTGCTCACCAGCGATGAAGAAGGCCCTTCCATTGATGGCACCGCCAAAGTGGTGGAGTTGCTTAAGTCTCGCGGCGAAAAACCCGATTGGTGCATTGTGGGTGAACCCACTGCGGTGCACAAAATCGGCGACATGGTGAAAAATGGCCGTCGCGGCACCTTGAG
>CANLWQ010000152.1 GCA_947494405.1 Comamonadaceae bacterium
CAAAGGCCACGACCTCATCAGCAAAACCGATTTAAAGCGCGAGAGCAACGAACTGCAAAAGCTTGGCGAAGATTTGCTGGAATTGCGCGCTGACGCCATGCAGCAACTCTCCTCCCTGGGCCATCTGCCCGATTTGCTGCATGAAGCGGTGATGGACGCCAAAAAAATCACCGATTTCGAAGGCAAACGCCGACAAATGCAGTTTGTGGGCAAACTCATGCGCAAGCTTGAGAAAACCCAAGTCGAGGCCATGCGCGACGCCCTGAGCGCCCAGCACAGCGGCAGCGCCGAAGAAACCCAAATCCTGCACCTGACCGAAGCTTGGCGCGAGCGATTGCTGAAACAAGACACGGCCATGGAAGAGTGGTTTGGCAGCTACCCCGGCACCGACATACAGCAGCTGCGCGCCTTGGTGCGCCAAGCGCGCAAAGACGGACTGGCCGACAAAACCGCGGTATCCCAAGGTCTGCACCCCAGACAAGGCCGCGCTTACCGCGATATTTTTCAAATCCTCAGGCAGCATTTGTTGCAGTCGCTGCATGCCAATCAGGAGCGTGTGTATGACCCGCGTTGACACTTGGGACACGGTGCGCATTGGCATCGTCTCCATCAGCGACCGCGCCTCCAGCGGCGTGTACGAAGACAAAGGTTTGCCCGCTTTACAAGAGTGGTTGACTCAGGCGCTGCACAATACCTTGCAGTTTGAGGCGCGTCTCATTCCCGATGAGCAAGCCATCATCAGCCAAACCCTGATCGAGTTGGTTGATGCTGGCTGTGCCTTGGTGCTGACCACCGGCGGCACGGGCCCCTCGCCACGCGATGTGACGCCCGAGGCCACACTGGCCGTAGCCGACAAAGAAATGCCGGGTTTTGGCGAACAAATGCGGCAAATCAGTTTGCGCTTTGTGCCGACCGCTATTTTGTCCAGGCAAACCGCGGTCATTCGGCACCAAACACTGATCATCAATTTGCCCGGTCAACCCAAATCCATCATGGAGACTTTGGGTGGCTTGAAAACCGAACAAGGCGAGGTGCTGGTCAATGGGATTTTTGCTGCGGTGCCCTATTGCATTGACTTGATAGGCGGGCCTTATTTGCAAACCCGTGACGAATTTTGCAAGGCCTTCCGGCCCAAATCCGCCATCAAGCCGCCAACAACTTAAGCCTTTACTTCTTAGACTGGGCAACCTCAGGGGGAGTTTCTTTTTTCAATAAACCCTCATTGATGTCAAAAAACATGTCATCAAAATGCAAATGAAATGGCTGGGTTTTGGAGCGCTTGTCTTGCTGGGCAGCAGCTTGTGGCGAAAAGTTCAAAGTATGAAAAATATAGTGCTCGATAGACTTTAAAAAAATCACAAAACTGGGCACATTCAGCTGACCAGGGTCGTCACAAATAAAGCGCCAATGCTCGTAGTGTTCATTGGGCGGCGTCAACTCCAAACTGATATGGAAGTTTTTCAATATCAGCCCGTATTGCTCCAAGCTGAAAGACAGCGAGCCCGAAAATACGTCATCTGATGAGCTAACTAGCATCAGGAAATGCGGATGAATTTTGATAAAACCGGCCATAACTTTACTATTCGACAAATACTCGGACATTTGAACCGAGAAATCGAATTAATCAATAAGTTTGTTGAGTTTTACAATTTCCGAGTAGGCATTTTTTGCCGCCTCTTCGGGCAGGCAATCTGGGCCAGCAGCCGAAACTGCGGCCAGTTTTTCAAGCGCTTGCCACAACATGGCGATCTGCTTGTCTTGCTCGCTTGCGTAGTCAACCAAGCCACGCAAGGCTTGGCTGATGGGGTCATCATCTTGTGTAATGCCGTAGGCACTGAATTTGGTCTCAGGCTTGGCCACGTCGGCACTCTCGCCTGTTTTGCTTTGAATGATTCGCGCTGGAATACCGACTGCGGTGGCACCTGCTGGCACAGGCTTGATAACCACCGCATTGCTGCCGATCTTGGCGCCGTCACCCACGGTGAAACCGCCCAAGACTTTGGCGCCCGCACTGACCACCACATCTTTGCCCAAGGTGGGGTGGCGCTTAGCGCCCTTGTAAAGCGAGGTGCCGCCCAAAGTCACGCCTTGGTAGATGGTGCAGCCGTCGCCAATTTCTGCGGTTTCGCCCACCACCACGCCCATGGCGTGATCAAAAAATACCCGCTCGCCAATCACAGCGCCAGGATGGATTTCGATGCCTGTTAAAAAACGGGAAAGATGCGAAATAAACCGTCCCAACCAATAAAAACCCGCCAGCCAGCAGGCATGGGCGAAACGGTGAAACAGCAAGGCGTGCAGGCCTGGATAGCAGGTCAGTACCTCTAGCCAACCGCGTGCTGCGGGGTCACGGTCGAGTATGGTTTGGGCGTCAGCGCGAATTCTTGAAAACATACATCGAGTCTAACTTTTTCCTTTGGCCGACTGCGCCATGGCCTTGGCCATGCCCCTCAAGATATGGACTTCTTCTTCACTCAATCCAGCACGGTTGAATAACTGGTTGAGACGAGGCATGAGTTTTTTAGGGGCAGCGGGATCCAAAAAACCAATCTCCACCAAAGACGCCTCTAAATGTTGCAACAAGCCCGCGACTTGCGCAGCATCCGCTTGGGTGCTGGGCGTGGTCGCTTCTTGCACCGCAAAACCGCCCAGCGCCAAGCGCCACTCGTAGGCCACCACTTGCACCGCGCTGGCCAAATTGAGTGAGCCAAAGCGTGGGTCGGTGGGAATGCTCAAAGCCGCATGGCAACGGTAAACGTCTTCGTTTTTCATGCCAAAGCGTTCTGAGCCAAACAAAAAAGCCATGCCTCCCGCGCCAAGTGGCTCGGGGATGGTTTCAAAATGCGCACGCGGAGAACGCGTAGGTGGGCCGAAGTCACGCGGTGTCATGGCGGTGGCGCACAAATGCGTCATGCCTTCCATGGCCTCGTCAAGGGTGGCGACGATGCGGGCTTTCTCCAGCACATCCAAAGCACCGCTGGCTCGTTGAATGGTCTCCTCGCGGCGCAGCACATTGGCCCAGCGCGGCGCCACCAACACCAAGTCGTCAAAGCCCATCACCCGCATGGCACGGGCGGTGGCACCGACATTGCCGGCATGGCTGGTATCAATCAGGATGAAGCGGGTGTGCATAGGGACTAAAATGAGGCCTATTGTCGCCGCCCGCTTTGTCGGGCGTGTTTTTTGGGTTTCTCACGCAGCACTTCTGCGCACAACACAGGCCTGCTGCATATTGCCATGATCGCTTCCTCCTCCTCCATACACCCCATGCTCAACGTTGCCATCAAAGCGGCGCGTTCTGCAGGTGTCATCATCAACCGCGCTGCACTGGACGTGGAGTCGGTTCGCGTGTCGCAAAAAATGGCCAAAGACTTTGTCACCGAAGTCGATCAGGCCAGCGAAAACATCATCATCGACACCTTGCTCACCGCCTACCCCGACCACGGCATCTTGGCTGAAGAGTCGGGTCAAACCCGCGGCAACCCCGATTCCGAGCACATTTGGATCATCGACCCCTTGGACGGCACCACCAACTTCATCCACGGTTTTCCTTTTTATTGCGTCTCCATCGCTTTGCAAAGCAAGGGACGCATAGAGCAAGCCGTGGTGTATGACCCCACACGTAACGATTTGTTCACCTCCACACGCGGTCGCGGTGCCTTCATGAATGACCGTCGACTGCGGGTGAGCAAGCGCCTCAACTTGGAAGAATGTCTCATCAGCACCGGTTTTCCATTTCGCCCGGATGACGACTACGCCACCTACCTGCAACTGGCTTCGCAAGTGATGAAGCGCACCGCTGGTTTGCGCCGACCCGGTGCTGCGGCTCTGGACTTGGCTTATGTGGCAGCCGGTTTTTGCGATGGTTTTTTTGAACTGGGCTTGCAGCCTTGGGACATGGCAGCCGGCAGTTTGTTGATCACCGAAGCCGGCGGCTTGGTGGGCAACTTCACTGGTGAAGCCGACTATCTGTACCAGCGCGAATGCATGGCTGCCAACCCAAAAATTTACGCCCAACTGGTGGGCTTGCTTAAATCCTATTCCAAGTTCGCGGGGGTGGAAGACAAAACCCATAACGCCAAGTTGGTGGGGCAGTTGCGCAAAGATTTGGGCAACGGCGAGTAAGTGACCCAGCACCCGGTGTGACCATGGCCGACTTGTCCCCACACACCCCCATGATCGCCCAGTACCTGGGCCTCAAAGCAGACTTTCCCCACACCTTGCTTTTCTACCGCATGGGGGATTTTTACGAGCTGTTTTTTGAAGACGCGGAAAAAGCTGCGCGTCTGATGGACATTACGCTCACGCAACGCGGGCAATCCGGCGGCAATCCGGTGGTGATGGCGGGCGTGCCATTTCACGCGGTAGACAACTACTTGGCCAAGCTGATCAAGCTGGGCGAGTCGGTAGCCATTTGCGAGCAAGTAGGCGAGGTAGGCGGCAAAGGCCCGGTGGAGCGCAAAGTGGTGCGGGTGGTGACGCCTGGCACGCTGACCGATGCCCAACTCTTGAACGACAAAACCGAGGCCTATGTGTTGGCCGTGCACGCCAGCGAGCGCGCCGGCAAACCGCAAGGTTGCGGCTTGGCATGGTTGAGCGTGACCGAAGGCGAGCTGCGCTTGGCCGAATGCGCCGCCGATGAGTTGCCCGCATGGATTGCTCGCATAGCGCCCAGCGAAGTGATCTTCAGCAGCGAACTGCCCGCGCATTTGCGCCCACTGTTGGCTTGGGCTTCTGTGAAAAGCGAGCGCCCAGCATGGGAGTTCGACGCCGCTTTGGGCCAACGCAAGTTGCTGAGTCAACTGCAAGCAGCCAGCCTTGCCGCTTGGCAAGCGCAAGACTTGGCCCAAGCCCACGCGGCCGCTTCGGCTTTGCTTTCCTATGCCGAACACACCCAAGGTCGCAGCCTGTCGCATGTGCAAAAAATACGGGTTGAGCGCAATGAAGAACGCATAGACCTGCCGGCTACCACGCGGCGCAATTTGGAGCTCACCCAAACCTTGCGCGGCGAAGACAGCCCCACGCTGTTCTCGCTGATGGACACCTGCATGACGGGCATGGGCAGCCGTTTGTTGAAACGCTGGCTCCTAGAGCCGCCTCGCGAGCGCAGCTTGGCGCAACAGCGCTTGGACGCTATCGCTTGCTTGCAAGGCGAGCATGGCGCGGGCGTTTGGCGCGAACTGCGCACAGCTTTGAAAGGTTTGGGAGACGTGCAACGCATCAGCGCTCGCATTGCTTTGCGCCAAGTGCGACCCCGTGAACTGGTG
>CANLWQ010000153.1 GCA_947494405.1 Comamonadaceae bacterium
GGGTAAGTGCGGGGCGTGGTGGTCAATTGGCGCAAGCCCTCATGGGTGTGGTGCTGATAGCTGGTTTGCTGCAAGCGGGGGGCATTTGGTTGCAAATGTTGCAACTCGAAGATTTGCTGAGTCCTTGGCTGAACACGTCGGTTGCGTTTCCCAGGCAAGGTGGTTTTTTAAGTCAACCCAATTTATGTGCCAGTCTGATGGTGTGTGCCATGGTGAGTTTGGTTTTTCTTCAACCTGAGGAGGGCGCGCACAGTGCCCGCCCCACGCCTTGGCGTTTGTTTGCCATGGGGGTGATGATGTTGGCGGTCTATGCCACCAGTTCACGTACGGGCTACCTAGAGCTGCTGCTCATCAGTGGTTTGCTTGCACTCATGCGTAGCCGTTTGAATATTTCATGGGTGTGGGTGGCTTTGATCGTGTGGCAACTTCTAGCCATCGCCTTGGGCGAGGTGCTGGCAAGCTATGGCTGGATCTCGGGTCAGTTATTGGACGATTCACGCAAAGCGGTTGAAGCCTCGGGTTCTCACCGCCTGAGAATTTTGAGCGATGTGTGGCTGCTGATTCAACAACACCCTTGGATGGGCGTGGGCTGGCGTCAGTTGCAAGTAGCGCAGGTTTTGACACCTGGCATAGGTGTTCCTGTCGACCATGCGCACAATTTGCTGGCACAGATACAAGTTGAGCTGGGTATTTTGGGCACACTGTCGTTGCTGGGGTTCGCCGCGTATTGGCTGTTGCAAAAAAGGCCTTGGCAAAACGCCAATGGTCCTGAACTGGCCATGGTCTGTGTGCTGCTTTTGTTGGGCGTTCACAGCATGCTGGAGTACCCTTTATGGCATGCCTTGTTTTTGTTCTTGTTCGCTTTTGCCTTCAGTCTTTTACCAGAAGACACTTATCCGCTTCGAGTGCCCTTGGTCTGGGCCAAAGCCGCTGCGATGGCTTTGCTGCTTTTAACCGCTTGGTTTTATGTGGACCACCGTAAAGCGGTGACAGCCTATGAGCGCTTCTCGCAAAATCAATCCTTGCCAGAATTGTTGGTCGCCAAAAAAAATGTTTTGTGGAACCGTTTGTTGTTCGAGAGCGTTTTTATGATTGACACCCCAATCAATGATGAGAGCCTGGCAGTGATTGGGCGTATTGCCAAAGAGAATGCCAATGTATTTTCACAAACCGACTTTCTCAACTTGCCTTTATTGAAGGTCAAGATATGGGAAGGTGACACAGCGGTTGCCAACCAACTGGGTAGACGCATGTGCTTGAATGCACCCCAAGAACAATGGACTTTGATCCAATCTCACTTGCAATCTTTAAATGAACCTAAATACCTCACATGGTTAGCCCAATTACCGCCCGACATTCGCCACTGCAAAAACTAACCATGGCGCATACATGAGGGCCTTGCGCATTTATGCCGGCCCCGCAGCACGCCAACATATTGCTGACAAAGGCTTGTTGCCCCAGCACATCAGTGTCGTTCCTGGAGCGGCAGGCGGCCCCAAGGGCTTGATTCTGGGGCCCATGGACCGGTTTTTGTTCGGTCATTGGTTGTCTCGAAGTGATCAACCTATAGACCTGGTGGGCGCCTCGATTGGCGCTTGGCGCATGGCCACCGCTTGCTTACCCCAACCTGAAAAAGAACTGCTGGCTTTGGAGGATGCTTATATTCACCAGCATTACGAACTCAGCGCAGGTCAACGCCGCCCAACGCCTCACCAAGTCAGCACCGATTTTGCTGCCAATTTGCAGCGTTTCTACAGCGGGCGTATTCACCAAGTGATTCAGCACCCACGTTACCGCTTGCATGTGATGACGTCCAGGGGTTTGGGCCTGTTGTCGCAAGACAATGCTTGGCGCACCCCATTGGGTTATGCCTGCGCCTACCTCAGCAACTTCATCAACCGTCCAGCCATGGGCAGATGGCTAGAGCGGGTGGTGTTTTCCAGCCCTTTCATGGGCCAAGCCCATCCCTTGCCTTTTGCCACCCAGGATTACCCCTCGCGCCAACTGGCATTGAGTGAAGAAAATTTTCTGGACGCGGTGCAAGCGAGTTGCTCGATTCCTTTTGTGCTGGAAGCCGTCAAGGCCATTGCCGGTGCACCTGCGGGCGCTTATTGGGATGGTGGCATCACCGATTACCACTTGCATTTGGACTACCGCTCAGCCAAAGGTTTGACGCTGTACCCGCATTTTCAAAAAGCCGTGGTGCCGGGTTGGTTGGACAAAAAGCTGACAAGCCGCCATCATGCCACCGCGTTTTTAGACAACACCATCTTGCTGGCGCCCGACCCCGAATGGGTGCGCAGCCTGCCCAACGGCAAACTGCCCGACCGCAGCGACTTCATCACCTATGGCCAAGACTTGGCCAGCCGCGTGAAAGTATGGAAACAAGCGGTGGGCGAGGCTGAGCGCATGGCCGACGAGTTTTCGCAGTGGTTGCTGCAGCCTGACTTTGGAAGGGTAGAGGCGCTTTAGACCAAGGTAAAGTTAATAAAAAAATAAAAATCATGGCAAACTTCATGAATGAAGTTATTTTTGCCACTTTTACTGATTTTTCTAAATTTTGTAGTTGGTAACGTTAACGCAGAAAACATTCTGCAAGGCAAGGTGGTGAGAGTGGCAGATGGGGACACCATCACCATTTTGGATGTCAACAATACCCAGCACAAGATCAGGCTGCAAGGTATTGATGCCCCAGAAAAAGCCCAAGCTTTTGGCGAAAAATCCAAACAATCGCTTTATGACATGGTGCATGGCAAAACAGTGCAAGTGTTTTTCACCAAGAACGACAAATACGGACGTATTGTTGGCAAAGTGTTTTTAGACACACAAGACATTTGCCACCAACAAATCAAATCGGGCTTGGCTTGGCACTATAAAAAATACCAAGATGAACAACCTGAGGAAGATCAAAGTGCTTACAGCACAAGTGAGCTGACAGCGAAGCGACAGAGATTGGGTTTGTGGTCAGAGCCCCAACCCCTACCGCCTTGGGACTACCGAAAAAGATAAGCGTTGCTGCAAACCGAGCTAGAGCTTGCAGACCATCTCTATATGCGGCATATCCGCTTCCATGAACACATCGCCTTGCCGGCGAAAACCTTGGCGCAGATAAAACTTCTCAGCACTGCATTGGGCATGCAGCAATATTTCCGTATCCCCACGTTGGCGAGCCGCATGCATCAAAGCCGACAAGACTTGGTCGCCTAAACGCTGGCCGCGCAAAACCCGCTTGACCGCCATACGCCCAATTTTGGCCACACCATTGACCGCGGGCAGTAAACGTCCCGTAGCCACTGGTGCCCCCAAGCGGTTGCACAAGACCGCATGCAGGCATTGGGCATCCTGCGCGTCCCACTCCAAGGCTTGGTCAACCCCTTGTTCATCTACAAACACCTCGGTACGCAAGGGTGCAGCCAAGGCCTTCAGTTCTTCCCAGGTGCCCAACTGCAAAGCGGTAACAGCCTCGCCTTGCTCAAAGCCCAACAAAATATCTCGCAAAGCTTGTGGCACAGCTTGAGAGGTTTGTGTTTGGGGGTCAGCAAACACGTAGACCAATTCGCCTTTGACCAATATTTGTTCACCACAAAACACCCCGCCCTCAAACACCATGGAGGAGTTGCCTATGCGCGCACATCGCATACCTATGTGCAGCAAGTCGTCGTAAAGCGCCGAGGCTTTGTATTCCAAGCTGGACTTGACCACAAACAAATCGCCACCCATGCCGTGCAAACTTTGCTCGTAGGGCAGGGCCAAGGCGCGCCAGTAGTCAGACACAGCGGTATCCAAATACATCAGGTAGTGACCGTTGAAGACGATTTTTTGCATATCAACTTCTACCCAGCGCACTCTCAGGGTATGGAAAAAACGAAAGTCTTGGCGATTCATGGCGGTGGTTTTGTCCGTTAAAGTGGCGGCATCCTACAACGAGCAAGCAGACATTCACCATGGCCAGTATTTTTTACATCACCCAAGTCCATATCGAATACGGCGCTTTGCAGCGCTTGGTCGAAGAATGCCAACGCATAGGCATTCATCGCCCCCTTATCGTCACCGATGCCGGCATCAAAGCCGCGGGTTTGCTGCAGCAGGCCTTGGATGCGATGAAAGGCATGAACATCACCGTGTTTGATGCCACACCATCCAACCCCACCGAAAGCGCGGTGCGTGCCGCCACCGCTTTGTGCCAACAGCATCAATGCGATGGCCTGATTGCGTTTGGCGGCGGCTCCTCCATAGACTGCGCCAAAGGTGTGGCGATTGCCGCCACCCATGCGGGCCCACTCACCACTTACGCCACCATCGAAGGCGGCTCACCCCGCATCACAGACAAAGTGCTGCCCTTGATTGCCGTGCCCACCACCGCAGGTACAGGGAGCGAAGTGGCCCGAGGCGCCATCATCATCGTAGACGACGGCAGAAAACTGGGTTTTCATTCTTGGCATTTGGTGCCCAAAGTGGCCTTGCTCGACCCAGCACTCACCCTCGGATTACCGCCGCTCATGACCGCAGCCACCGGCATGGACGCTATTGCGCATTGCATGGAAACATTCATGTCATCGGCTTTCAACCCGCCTGCAGACGGCATCGCTTTAGATGGCTTGGCACGCGGCTGGGCGAATATCGAACGTGCCACGCTTGACGGCAGCGACCGCGATGCGCGCCTGAACATGATGAGTGCTTCTATGCAAGGCGCGATGGCGTTTCAAAAAGGATTGGGTTGTGTGCATTCGCTCAGCCACAGCTTGGGCGGCATCAACCCCAAGCTGCACCACGGCACTTTGAACGCCATGTTTTTGCCCGCCGTCATTGCCTTCAATGCCCAAGCCCCTGCCATGCAAGCCGAGAACCGCTTGGCGCGTATGGCCCAAGCCATGGGTTTGCCTGCAAGCCCCAAGCCCGAGCAAACCATAGGCGACGCCATACAAGCCATGAATGCCCGTTTGGGCTTGCCCAGCGGCTTGGCTTCCATGGGCGTGAGTGCTTTGCAGTTTGACGACATTATTGTGGGCGCTATCGCCGACCACTCGCACAAAACCAACCCGCGTGAAGCCTCTGCAGACGATTACCGCGTGATGCTGCAAGCGTCTATGTAACTTGCCGCCCTGCTGGTAACACACCAAGGGCTAACCCGAATTCTGTGTGTCAATGGCGTCATTTATGTCTGATTAAATTTAAAAATTAAAAAAATTGACGTAATTAAAATAATTTTTAACAATAATTAGATGAATAACCAATTATGATTTTTAA
>CANLWQ010000154.1 GCA_947494405.1 Comamonadaceae bacterium
AACAAAACACTGCCCACGCCTGCACACAAGGTGCCGGCAATGATGGTCCAAACCGTGATAGCCATGACAGGTCTTTGAAAGCGAAAACCGAGATTATGCGCTCAGCCCTAAACACCAAAAAAGGCATATTCACCGAATTGAGAGCTCTTTTGTGTCGTTATTTAGCAAATTTCACACTTAAATAGGTATATAGGTATTCACATTTAATCGATAAATCAATTAAAGTAACTTTAAATTGTACTTTTTGAGGTTTTTATGGTTAATTTATTACTCTTTTTGTCTTTTCTGAGGTTTTTCAAATTCGGTCTGTTTTTCATGCTGTTCGGTCTGAGCCTAAGCACCGCCATGGCCACCGCACCCGTGCACAGCAGTGCAAAGCCACTGAATAAATGCATTTTGGAGGCGGCCGATTACCACGGCGTCAATCCCTATTTGCTGCGCGCCATCTTGATGGTGGAGAGCCGACTCAACCCCAAAGCTATCAATACCAACAAAAACGGCACGCGGGATATTGGGGTGGCTCAAATCAACTCGATTCACCTGCCTGTGTTGCAAACCCATGGCATCAAAGAAAACCATTTGATGGATGCTTGTGTCAATACCTATGTGGGGGCTTGGTTGTTACGCAAACAAATAGCGCGTTATGGCATGAACTGGTTTGGTGTGGCGGCCTACCACTCGGTCACGCCAGATAAAAACTTCCGCTACCAAGTTTTGGTCTATAACGAAATGGTGCGCAGCGGCGTCATTGACAATGTCGCCATGGCGGTGCCGCCGCTGCAAAAATAAATCTCAATGCGCCTGGTCCCAATTGGCACCCACGCCCACTTCGGCCAGCAAGGGCACTTTCAAATCGGCCACCCCCGCCATGATGCGCGGCACCTCGGTTTTCAACCACGCCACCTCAGACTCGGGCACCTCGAAGACCAACTCATCATGCACTTGCATGATCATGCGCGTGCCACGGCGCTCTTGGTCCAGCACTTGCTGCACCTTGACCATGCTGAGTTTGATCAGGTCAGCCGCCGTACCTTGCATAGGCGCATTGATGGCAGCGCGTTCGGCACCGCCTCGGCGCGGGCCATTGGGTGAATTGATTTCGGGCAAATACAAACGCCTGCCAAACACTGTTTGCACATAACCTTGCGCCTTGGCTTGGGCGCGGGTCTCATCCATATAGCGCTTCACACCGGCAAAGCGCTGAAAGTAACGCTCGATGTAGTTTTTAGCCGCCGTGTTGTCTATGCCCAGCGCCTTGGCCAAACCAAACGCGCTCATGCCGTAAATAAGGCCAAAGTTGATGACCTTGGCATAGCGGCGCTGCTCGCTGCTGACGGTGTCCGGCGTCAAGCCAAACACCTCGGCAGCTGTGGCCTTGTGCACATCCAAACCATCGTGAAAGGCTTTGAGTAAAGCGGGGTCGTCGCTGATGTGGGCCATGATGCGCAGCTCGATTTGGCTGTAGTCAGCGCTGGCAATCACGCTGCCGGCGGGCGCCACAAAAGCCTCGCGCACTTTGCGTCCCTCGGCAGTGCGTATGGGAATGTTTTGTAAATTCGGGTCGTTGCTGGACAACCGCCCCGTGACCGCCACCGCTTGGGCGTAATGGGTGTGCACCCTGCCCGTGCCCGGGTTGGCCAACAGCGCCACCTTGTCGGTGTAAGTGCCTTTGAGTTTGGACAGCGAGCGGTGCTCCAAAATTTTGGCCGGCAGCGGATAGTCTTCGGCCAGCTTTTCCAACACCTCTTCATCGGTGCTGCGCGCGCCCGTGGCGGTTTTTTTGATAACTGGCAAACCCAGTTTGTCGAAAAAGATTTCGCCCAGTTGTTTAGGTGAGGCCAAGTTGAATGGCTGGCCCGCAATCGCATACGCATCTTGCTCGAGCTGCATGATGCGCTGGCCCAGACTGTGGCTTTGCGCGGCCAAGGTGGGCGCGTCTATCAACACGCCGTTGCGCTCGATACGGAACAGCGCCTCGCTGCTGTCCATCTCCAACTGGTAAATAAAACCCAGCTTGTCGTCAGCTTGCAAAAGGGGCCACAGCCGCTGGTGCACGGCCAGCGTGAAGTCGGCGTCTTCACAGGCGTACTGCACGGCTTTGGCCACATCGACTTGGGAAAAAGAAATTTGGTGTGCACCCTTGCCACACAGGTCTTCATACGACAAACCTTGGCGACCCAAATGCCGCTCGGCCAAGCTGGCCAAACCATGCGGTTTGTGAACTTCCAACACATAGCTTTGCAGCATGGTGTCGTGCACATAGCCTTGCACCTGAATGCCTTGGTTGGCAAACACATGGCGGTCGTACTTCACATGCTGGCCGAGTTTGTGTTTGTGGGGGTTTTCCAGCCAAGGCTTTAAACGCGCAAGCACTTCCAGCAAAGGCAGTTGCGCGGGCGCATCGGCGGCGTTGTGGCCCAAAGGAATGTAAGCCGCCTCACCCGACTGTATGCACACGCTGATACCCACAATTTGCGCTTGCATCTCCACCAGCGAGGTGGTTTCGGTGTCAAGCGCCACCAAGTCGGCATCCTCTATTTTTTTCAACCAAGCATCAAAGCTTGCCCAATCGAGCACGCAGTCGTAATGCACTTCGCTGCTGACCGCTGGTGGGGGCGCCTCAAACAACACGCCCACCTCGACCACACCGCTGTCGGGCCCGGACACAGATGCCGCTTTGGCTGTGCCGCCTGCGTTCTCACGTGAGCTCACCAAACCCTTGAAACCATATTGCTGGTAAAAATCCGTCAAGCCCGCTTCATCGGGGGCTTGCATCACAACGCCATGCAGCTCGGGGAAGCCCGCAATGTGCGCGCTCAAATCACAATCGATCTTCATGGTGACCAGTTGTTTGCCGGTGGGCAACCAATCTCTGGCTTGACGCAGGTTTTCACCGGCCACGCCCTTGATCTCATCGGCACGCGCCATCAGCGCGTCAAGTGAGCCGTATTCGGTCAGCCATTTGGCGGCGGTTTTGGGGCCCACCTTGGCCACCCCTGGCACGTTGTCCACCGTATCGCCTACCAAGGTTTGGTAGTCAATCATCAAATGCGGTGGCACACCAAACTCTTCGGTGACACCGGCCACATCCCGCTTTTTGCCATTCATGGTGTCTATGATGGTGATGCGCTCGTTGACCAATTGGCTTAAATCTTTGTCGCCACTGGAGACCACCACCTGCATGCCCTGCTCAGACGCGGCATGCGCCAAGGTGGCAATCACATCATCGGCCTCGACCCCTGGCACATCCAACAGTGGCCAGCCCATGAGCCGCACCAAGCGGTGAATCGGCTCGATTTGGCTGCGCAAGTCGTCGGGCATGGGCGAGCGGGTGGCCTTGTACTGCGGATAAATCGCATCGCGAAAAGTCGGGCCTTTGGCGTCAAACACGCATACCGCATGGACGCTGGGGTATTCACGGCGCAGACTTTGCAGCATATTGACCATGCCACGTATCGCACCGGTGGCTTGGCTGCTGGGGTCGTTGCGATCTGCCCGCAAATCGGGCATGGCATGAAAGGCTCGGTACAAATAGCTGGAACCGTCGACCAGCAACAGGGTAGGTGTGTCTTGCATGCAGGGGATTGTGCCTACAATCTGCGCTTCATTGGTCACTTGCTGTTTCATTCTTTTTCCATGGCCGTCTTTACCGAAGTCTCCGAGCAGCAAGCCCGCGAATTGCTGAGCCAGTTGTCTATGGGTGAATTTGTCTCTTTGACGGGCATCAGCAGCGGCATTGAAAACACCAATTATTTCCTCACCACCACACAAGGCGAGTATGTGCTGACCTTGTTTGAGAGGTTGACCCGCGAGCAACTGCCGTTTTATCTGCACTTGATGAAACATTTGGCTGAACAAGGCATTGCTGTGCCAGCACCACAGGCCAACACCGCGGGTGAGATTTTGCTTTCTGTGGCGGATAAACCCGCGGCTGTGGTCAACCGTTTGGCAGGCAGTTCGCAAATGGAGCCCAAGCCTGCGCATTGCCACGCCATGGGCCAGACCTTGGCACAGATGCATTTGGCAGCAAGCAGCTATGAACAACGCCAAGCCAACTTACGCGGCTTGTCTTGGTGGAATGCAACAGTGCCCCATCTGTTGCCCTTTCTCAGCCCATTCCAAGTGCAAACCTTGCAACATGAATTGGCTTTTCAAAACCATGTACAAACCACGGCAGCCTTTACGGCTTTGCCCACGGGCGCGGTTCACGCCGATGCCTTTCGCAACAATGTGATGTTTGTCGACGACCAGTTAAGCGGCGTGTTCGATTTTTATTTCGCAGGCGTAGACACTTGGTTGTTTGATTTGGGCGTGTGCCTCAACGATTGGTGCATTGATTTATCCACTGGCGCATTTGAGCCCAGCCGATTTATCGCCATGCTGCAGGGTTACGAAAGCGTGCGACCGTTAGGTTTGGCTGAGAGAGAACTGTTCAACCCCATGCTGCGCGCTGCAGCATTGCGTTTTTGGATTTCACGTTTATGGGATTTGCATCTGCCACGTGAGGCCAGTTTGCTGCAAGCCCACGACCCAGAGCACTTCGAACGTGTGCTGCTGCAACGCTTGCATGACCCTGTCACACTCTAGCCTATGAAACTTCAAGTCGTCACTGCGCGAACTGGCGCCACCTGGGTCAAGCAAGGTATCAGTACTTTTTGGCGCCAACCCTTGGCCTTGAGTGGTTTGTTTTTTATTTTTTTGGGTTTGATCTCGCTTTGCTCACTGCTGCCCTACTTCGGCACATTTGCAGGCTTGATTATTTTGCCCGCCATGTCTTTGGGCTTGATGGCAGCGTCCAGAGAAGCTCTGCTGGGTAAATTCCCCATGCCGTCTATTTTGTTTATGGGGTTTCGCCAAGGCCCGCTGCAGTCGCGGCGCATGTTGCTCTTGGGCTTTTGCTACGCCATGTTGCTGTGTTTGGTCCTGACCTTGTCGTCCGTGTTCGACGGTGGCGAATTTGCGCGCATGTATTTGCTGGGCGGCGAAATCAACGAGAGCATTGCCACCGACGGCAATTTTCAAGACGCGGTGATGTTTTCATTGGTGTTGTATTTGCCCTTGTCGGCACTCTTTTGGCATGCCCCGGCGCTTGTTCATTGGCATATGCAACCGGTGGCCAAAAGTATTTTCTTCAGCGTCATGGCCTGCGTGAGCAATTGGCGTGCGTTTGCGGTGTTTGGTTTGACTTGGGTATTGATTTTTGTCACCACCAGCTTATCTTTGAGCCTCATCAGCATGCTGACCG
>CANLWQ010000155.1 GCA_947494405.1 Comamonadaceae bacterium
GATCTCATTGGAGGGAAACAATTTACCCGCCCGCTCCAAAAAATGATTCAAAGACAAGTTCACATTCATCATGGTGCTGCTCACGCCTGGACTAGATTTCACAGTGGGCACTCCATGGGTAGTTGAACTAGTAGACCGGTTTGTATTTCTCAAGAGTTTCCAACACTCCTTTAGACACATTGAACCCAAGGCCATATTGAAGAGCGAGTTCTTGGCTGCGCCTCGCAAAATTTGGCACACCCATGCTGTAAATGAATTGCAAAGCACCACCCGTCCAAGCTGGGTATCCGATGCCAAAAATAGAGCCAATGTTCCCTTCGTGCACAGACTTCAAAACCCCTTCGTCCAAACACCTTGCAGTTTCAATGGCTTGCCTAAAAAGGAACCGGTCTTTAATGTCCTGAACAGAAATTGTGATGTGGCTCTTTTCAAATAATTTTTTTAAGTCAGGCCATAGCATCTTTTTTTGACCGACTGGATAGTCGTAAAAGCCGCCACCCGCTGCCCGCCCACCACGCTTTAACTCTTTGACCATGTGTTCGACCAACAGTTCTCCAGAGTTGGCCACATAGGTGCGCCCTTCTTTCTTGAAATCTTCGCGCGTTTGATCTAAAACATGAACCGACAAAGTCAACGAGGTTTCGTCGATCACAGCCAAAGGCCCGACCGGCATACCCACTTGCATAGCCAAGTTTTCGATGATTGGCGCAGGAATACCCTCTTGCAACATAGACGCACCTTCCATCACAAAAGTAGCAAAAGTACGACTGGTGTAAAAACCTCGTGAGTCATTCACAACAATGGGAAGCTTGCCCAAGGCCAGAACATAATCGAAAGCACGTGCGATGGTTTCATCATCGGTTTTCTCGCCCCGAATAATTTCAACCAACTTCATTTTGTCAACAGGGCTGAAGAAATGAATGCCAATAAATTTCTCTGGCTGGGTACTTGACAACGCTAATCCACTGATGGGTAAGGTAGACGTGTTGCTCGCAAAAAAACCTCCCTCGGCCAGCATGCTTTGCGATTCTTTTGTCACCGCGGCTTTGAGTTCCCGCTGCTCAAAGACAGCTTCAATGATCAGGTCGCATCCTTGCAAGTCTTGCGTGTTGTCAGTGGCCTGAATCAAGTTCAACAAAGTTGCTTTTTGCGCTTCAGTGATACTTCCTTTTTCCACTAATTTTTGTGCAAGTGCGGCACTGTATGCCTTGCCTTTTTCAGCTTTTTCAAGGGTCACATCTTTCAGTACGGATGCAATACCACGACTGGCTTGGCTGTATGCAATGCCGGAACCCATCATTCCTGCACCCAAAACACCCACCTTTTGCGGTCGATAGCGAGGTAAGCCCGCAGGCCGACTTAGACCGCTCTTGATGTTGTTCATATTGAAGAAGACGGTATTGATCATGTTGCGAGCAATGCCACTGGACATAAGGCCCGCAAGGTAGCGACTCTCAATACGCATAGCGGTATCAAAGTCGACCATGGCCCCTTCCACCATCGCCGCCAAAGCAGCCTCAGGTGCAGGATATAAACCGCGTGTTTTTTGTTTTAATGCTGCAGGCGCAACAGTCAACATACCTGCCATTTCGGGGCTATGCGGCGTGCCGCCAATCATCTTGTAGTCTTTGCTGTCCCAAATGTGCTGACAGAGTTCGGGCTTGTTGTGGGACGCAGCAATAAAGGTCAAGGCAGTTTTGCGAAGGTCTGAGTCTGTGTCTACCAGTTCATGCACCAAACCCAGTTTCAACGCTTGCTCAGGACCAAACAACTTACTTTCTAAAATATAAGGCTGAGCTGCAAGCAGCCCAAGTATGCGCGTCATTTTGGTAATACCGCCACCGCCGGGAATGAGACCCAAAGTAACTTCCGGCAAACCAAACTGTGTTTTAGGATTGCGGGTTGCAATTCTGTGATGTCCGACCAATGCGACTTCCCAGCCACCACCCAGTGCACTTCCATTCAAACAACTGACGACTGGAATACCAAGTGTCTCAATTGTCCTGAAATTTTTCTTTATGCGTTCAATTTCAATAAATAGACGTGGTCCATCAGCCGTGCTTGATCGCATGACACCCTTTAAATCAGCTCCTGCAAAAAAAGTTGATTTGTTGGAAGCCAAAATTACTCCACGAAGCTTTGGCCGATCTTTAACAAGCTCTTGCGCAACCTGGGCTAAATCGTCTTGCCATTGCTGGCACATGGTGTTGACGGGAGACCCGTTTTCATCAAACGTAATAGTTGCAATCGCTTGATCTATTTCATAACGCAATGTTTTTAAAATCATAGAACCAGCCGCTTTCAAATACGCTCGACAATGGTGGCAATACCCATACCACCACCCACACAAAGTGTGGCCAAGCCATAGCGAAGTTTTCGACGATGCAATTCGTCAATCAAAGTACCCAGAATCATGGCGCCGGTAGCACCAAGGGGATGCCCCAGAGCAATAGCGCCACCATTGACGTTGACACGGTCGTGGGACACACCCATTTCATGCATGAACTTAAGAGGCACTGCTGCAAATGCTTCGTTGACCTCAAACAAATCAATCTGATCAATTGTCAGACCAGCTTTGGCAAGTACTTTTCTGGTTGCAGGCATGGGCCCTGTCAGCATGATGGTGGGATCAGCACCCGACAACGCTGCTGCAACAATTCTTGCGCGGGGTTTCAGGTCATGAATTTTTCCGGCAGCCTCACTGCCAATGAGTACTGCGGCAGCACCATCCACAATGCCAGATGAATTTCCGGCGTGATGAACATGGAAAATACACTCTACTTGGGGATAGCGCTGTAAGGCAACCGCATCAAATCCCATAGATCCCAGCTTTTCAAAAGAAGCTCTGAGGACACCTAAAGTTTCAGTCGTCGTTTGAGGCTTGATAAATTCATCTTGGGCCAGAATAATTTGGCCCAGCTTGTCTAATACGGGCACCACAGATCCATCAAAGTAACCACTGTCTCTGGCATGTGTGGCTCGCTTTTGAGACTCAACCGCGAAGGCATCCAAGTCGTATCGACTGAATCCACAAAGGGTGGCAATTAAGTCAGCACCTATGCCTTGTGGCACAAACAAGGTAGCACTGTTTGTTTCTGGATCTTGAGCCCATGCACCCCCATCAGAACCGATAGGAACTCGGCTCATACTTTCTACCCCACCCGCGACTACCAATTCTTCCCAGCCGCTTCGAACCTTCATGGCAGCCAAGTTAACCGCCTCTAACCCGGAGGCACAAAAACGATTAACTTGAAGCCCAGCACATTGCCAATCCCAGCCAGCTTTAAGCGCTGCCACTTTAGGCACAACCGAGCCCTGCTCACCAATGGGAGACACCACACCCATGACCACATCATCAACAGCCGCCGTGTCGAGTTGATTGCGAATCTGAAGTTGCGCCAATACGCCGGCCAGTAAATCGACGGGTTTAACCTCGTGAAGACTGCCGTCTTTTTTTCCTTTTCCACGAGGTGTTCGAATCGCGTCGTATACAAATGCTTCGGACATAACATCTCCAAAATTTGAGGCCATCTATTGCTGCAAAGCATTTAAATTGAGCACGAGTATACTTTTTGCGAACTATTGCTAATGTCCATCACCTTGCATTTTCCTCAGGACAAACCATGATCCCAAGAACTCTTTTTTCCACCGAACACGAATCTTTTCGGGATAGCTTCAAGCGCTTTATGGAAAAAGAAATCGCCCCCTTTCATGAGGCTTGGGAAGAACAAGGCTACGTTGATCGCGAAGTTTGGCGTAAAGCGGGAGAGAACGGTTTTCTGTGCATGTCAATGCCTGAGGCTTATGGGGGGGCCGGTGTGGACAAGCTTTATTCTGTGGTTCAAATGGAAGAGCTGGGGCTAGCTGGTTTTACAGGTATCGGTTATGGACTGCACAACGAAATTGTTGCGCCATATCTTTTGCATTACGGCACTGAAGCTCAAAAGCAAACCTATTTACCAAAGTTAGCTACAGGTGAAATGATCGGTGCTATTGCTATGAGCGAACCGGCTACTGGCTCTGATCTTCAAGGTATTAAAACTTCCGCGACTAAGCAACCAGATGGTTCGTATGTTCTTCGCGGCAGCAAAACATTCATTACCAATGGTTGGCATGCAGACTTGGTCATTGTGGTGGCCAAAACAGACCCCGATGCAGGCGCCAAAGGAACGAGCTTATTCTTAATCGAACGAGGCATGCCCGGCTTTGAAAAAGGCAAACGTTTGAAAAAATTGGGGCTTAAGGCCCAAGACACCGCGGAGTTATTTTTTGACAATGTCAAAGTCCCTGCCACCCAACTGCTGGGGGGGGGCAATTACGAAAGCAAAGGTTTTATTTGCCTGATGGAACAACTTCCATGGGAACGACTACAAATCGCCATCAGTGCTGTAGCTGCCTCCCAAGCTGCGATTGATTGGACATTGAAATACACCCAAGATCGAAAAGTCTTTGGTCAAGCTGTTGCCAATTATCAAAACACACGATACAAACTTGCAGAGATGCAAACTGAAGTTCAAATTGCACAGGTCTTTATTGATAAATGTTGTGAACTGGTGAGCGTGGGACAGCTAAACACCCAAACCGCCAGCATGGCCAAATATTGGTGTACTGATCTGCAGTGCAAAGTGATGGACGAATGTGTGCAGTTGCATGGTGGATACGGCTATATGTGGGAGTACCCCATCACACGTGCCTTTGCAGACGCTCGCGTGCAAAGAATATATGGTGGCACAAATGAAATTATGAAAGAGGTTATTTCTCGCAGCATGGGTCTTACAGGAAAGTAGCAAATAAGATGTGGCGGCATCACTAAATTAACCACACCACCGCTTCGACTGTATGAAAGACTTCAAAGTTAGGTGTCTGCTCTTGGAGACATGAAAAAAACCGCCAAAACCCATTCGGGATTTGACGGTCTTCAATCCGCTGACGCGGGTTTTTTACTTCTTGTCTGAAAAGTAGCCGGATGTGACCTTCCAGCGACCGTCGGTGATTTGCGACATGCGCGAGGCATTGCTGCCCAGTCGCTTGGTAGGGCTGAAGCTTAACTCGCCCGTGCCAAAAATATCGGGCGGAATCACCATGGTGTCCATGGCTTTGATGATGCTTTCGGTGGTCACATTGGTGCCGGACTTGTCCACAGCACGCAAGAAAGCATCGATCGCGTTGTAGCCGTAGACCGAGAACACGGTGGGATCTTCGTTGAACTTGGTCTTGTACTTGTTGGCCCAGAAAC
>CANLWQ010000156.1 GCA_947494405.1 Comamonadaceae bacterium
ACAGACAATGGTTTGGCACCATTGGCCAAGGCCATCTTGAATTGATCACCCAAGCCGGTACGCTGCCAATGGGTGAAAGCCAAACTACTGACAGCGTGGACGAATTGGCGGGTATGCCCACGCAGCACCTGACCCAAGCCCAAACAGAAAATGCCGAGATTTATGTTCCCGGTTTAAACAAATGGCTTGAAGTCAGAACCCGCTATTTCAATTGGGTGGACGGAAGGCTTGCGCAAATGGTCATCTCCACCGACATCACCGTCAGAAGATTGGCCCAAGAGCAAGCTGCATTGCAAGCCGAACGTGCACAAACCGCGAGCCGCTTGATCACCATGGGAGAAATGGCCTCCAGCGTGGCGCATGAACTCAACCAACCACTGACGGCGATAGCCAACTATTGCAGCGGCATGCTCACGCGTTTGCATGGCCATCAAATCAGCGAAGAAGAACTCATTCAAGCGCTGGAAAAAACCTCACGCCAAGCCCAACGTGCAGGTCAAATCATTCAACGCATACGCAGCTTTGTTAAACGCAGTGAGACTAACCGCGTGAAATCTGCAGTGGCACCCATCGTGGCCGAGGCGGTTGATCTGGCCGATATAGAACTGCGCCGCCGGCAAGTCAAACTCAGTTTGTTTGTCTCTGAGCGTTTGGCGCAATTGCATGTTGACCCGATTTTGATTGAGCAAGTGCTCATCAATCTTTTGAAAAATGCCGCTGAAGCCATAGAACATGCCCAGCGGCCCATCAATCAACGCTATGTGGAATTGCAAGTCATGCCCAAAGAGTTTGAGGGCCAAAGCGTGGTGGAATTTTCAGTCAGCGACTCCGGCTCTGGCATGCAGGCTGATGTCATTGAGCGGGTGTTTGAAGCTTTCTACACCACCAAGAAAGACGGCATGGGCATTGGCTTGAATTTGTGCCGCACCATCATCGAATCGCATCAAGGTCGAATGACCGCAGAGAACATCTACAATGGAAAAACAACTGTAGGTTGTCGTATTTCATTTTGGCTCCCAGCCAGTAAAACTTTGATACCCCTGTAATGGCCTGTAGGGCCTTTGGAGCTTGAGATGAGTTTGATTCCCAAAAAAGGTAATGTCTATGTGGTCGATGATGACGAGGCGGTGCGCGACTCACTACAGTGGTTACTTGAGGGCAAAGACTACCGCGTACGCTGCTTTGATTCAGCCGAAACTTTTTTAAGTCGCTACGACCCGCGAGAAGTGGCTTGCCTTTTGGTTGACATCCGCATGCCTGGCATCTCTGGTTTAGAGTTGCAAGACCGTTTGATAGAACGCAAGTCCCCATTACCGATTGTGTTTATCACTGGCCATGGAGATGTACCTATGGCCGTCAACACCATGAAAAAAGGCGCAATGGATTTCATCCAAAAGCCTTTCAAAGAAGATGAATTGGTGAGCCTGGTCGAGCGCATGCTTGACCAAGCCCGCGAATCATTTAGCGACTCCCTCACCGCCGCCAACCGAGACGCCCTCATGGCCAAGCTCACCACACGCGAAGCGCAAGTGCTTGAGCGCATCGTGGCCGGTCGTTTGAACAAACAAATTGCCGATGACTTGGGCATCAGCATCAAAACCGTTGAAGCGCACAGAGCCAACATCATGGAAAAGCTCAACGCCAATACCGTTGCCGATTTGCTGAAAACTGCGCTGGGTCAAACTGCCAAAGTTTGAATCCGTTTCCCTGACCGCCCGCTTTTTTGCGGGCTTTTTTTTGTGAGTTTTTTATGTCTGCACAACTGATTGATGGCAACGCCCTGTCCCAACAAATGCGAGTGGATTTTTCAGCTCGCACCCAATCTCTGATCAGCCAAGGCACCACCCCGGGCTTGGCCGTCATCTTGGTGGGTGACAACGCAGCTTCACAAGTTTATGTGCGCAACAAAGTGAAAGCCTGCGAGCAAGTGGGCATACGCTCGGTATTGGAAAAATACCCCGAAAATCTCAGCGAAGCAGACTTGCTAGCCAGAGTCGACAAGCTCAACCACGACCCTAGCATCCATGGCATCTTGGTTCAGTTGCCGCTGCCTGCGCACATCGACGCAGACAAAGTCACCGAGGCGATTTCGGCCACCAAGGATGTCGATGGCTTTCATGTCGCCAATGCCGGCGCTTTGATGACAGGTTTGCCGTGTTTTTGGCCTTGCACGCCACATGGCTGCATGAAAATGCTCGAGAGCATTGGCTACGACCTTAAGGGCAAACACGCGGTGGTGATTGGCAGAAGCAATATTGTGGGCAAACCCATGGCTTTGATGCTTTTGCAAAAGAACGCCACGGTAACGATTTGCCACAGCGCAACCGCAGACCTCAAGCACCACTGCTTGCAAGCCGATGTCATCGTGGCCGCTGTGGGCAAACTCAATGTGCTCACCGCAGACATGGTCAAACCTGGCGCTGTGGTGATTGACGTGGGCATGAACCGCGATGCCGCGGGAAAGTTATGTGGCGATGTCGACTTTGAAGGTATCAGGCAAGTGGCGAGCTACATCACACCCGTGCCTGGTGGGGTGGGTCCCATGACCATCACCATGCTGCTCTCCAACACCTTGGATTCAGCCCAACAGTCCCTGTCTGTAAACACATGAGTAACCCCCTTCTTGATTTCACTGGACTGCCCCGCTTCAACGAAGTCCGCCCTGAACACATCGCGCCCGCCATGACGCAGCTGCTGTCCCAAGCTGAAGCGGCCATGGCGCAAGTGACCAGCGCTGACTTTCCCGCGGATTGGTCATCCATTGCCAAGGTACTCGACACCTCCACCGAACAACTGGGCCGTGCTTGGGGCATGGTCGGTCATTTGCAAAGCGTGGTTGACACGCCCGAGCTCAGAGCCGCTTACAACGCGGAGTTGCCCCGCATCACCGATTTCTTCACCCGGCTTGGCGCCAACGAAGCGCTCTATGCCAAATACAAGTCCATCCCTTTGGCCAGTTTGAATGAAGAGCAGTCACGTGCGCATACTTTGGCCTTGCGTAATTTTGTGTTGTCGGGCGCAGAGCTTGTGGGCCCTGCCAAGCTGCGCTTCGCCGCCATTCAAGAGCGTATGGCAGAAATCAGCCAATTGTTCAGTGAGCATGTACTTGACGCCACCGACGCTTGGTTTGTATTCGCCCAAGAGTCAGAAGTGCAAGGTGTGCCAGAAGATGTTTTGCAAGCGGCAAAATCCGCGGCGCAAACAGAGGGGCAGATGGGCTACAAACTCACGCTCAAAATGCCTTGCTATTTGCCAGTGATGCAATATGCCCACAGCAGCGATTTGCGTGAGAAGCTCTACCGCGCTCATGCCACCCGCGCCTCCGCCGAGTTTTCTCATCCGCAGTTTGACAACAGCGCGCTGTTGACTGAGATTTTGCAATTGCGCCAAGAAGAAGCTGCGCTTCTGGGCTACACCAATCACGCGCAAGTCTCTTTGGCCAGCAAGATGGCCGAGTCACCCCATCAAGTCATGGATTTCTTGCGCGACTTGGCCCACAGAGCCAAGCCCTATGCTGAAAAAGACTTGAATGAAATGCGTGAATTCGCCCGCACCGAACTCGGTATGGCGGATCCACAAGCGTGGGACTGGACCTTTATTGGCGAAAAGCTCAAGCAAGCGCGCTACAACTTCAGCGAGCAAGACATCAAGCCCTATTTCACCGCGCCCAAGGTGATGGCGGGTTTATTCAAAATTGTGGAAACCTTGTTTGAGGTGAGTATTCGCCCCGACACTGCACCGGTATGGCATCCCAGCGTCGAGTTTTACCGAATAGAGCGCCAAGGCCAGTTACTGGGACAGTTCTATCTCGACCCCGGCGCCAGAAGTGGCAAACGCGGCGGCGCATGGATGGACGATGTGCGTGCGCGTTGGTTGCGCCCCGACACTGCGCAATTGCAAACCCCTATTGCCCATTTGGTCTGCAACTTCGCTGAAGGCGTCAATGGTCAACCGCCTCTGCTCACCCACGAAGATGTCATCACCTTGTTCCACGAGTGTGGCCATGGCCTGCACCACATGCTCACCCAAGTCAATGAACGCGATGTCTCCGGCATCAGCGGCGTGGAATGGGATGCGGTAGAGCTGCCCAGCCAATTCATGGAAAATTTTTGCTGGGAGTGGTCGGTGCTGCGCCACATGACCGCCCATGTACAAACCGGTGAACCCCTGCCCCGCGCCATGTTCGACAAAATGCTGGCTGCGAAAAACTTTCAAAGTGGCTTGCAAACTTTGCGTCAAATTGAATTTTCTTTGCTCGATATGCGCTTGCACACAGAACCCGAACGTTGCAACGATGTGCTGGCAGTGTTGCAAGAAGTGCGTGATGAAGTGGCGGTGTTGCACCCACCTTCATGGAACCGCATGCCGCACTCTTTCAGCCATGTGTTCGCGGGTGGATACGCCGCCGGTTATTACAGCTACAAATGGGCCGAGGTTTTAAGTGCGGACGCCTATGCGGCTTTTGAAGAAACCGCTGACTCTGATGGCATGCCCTCGATTGATACCGGTCGACGCTACAGACAAAGCATTTTGGAGCGCGGTGGCAGTCGCCCCGCCATGAGTTCTTTCAAAGCCTTCCGAGGACGTGAACCCTCTTTAGATGCTTTGATGCGCCATCAGGGCATGGCCGGTTAGTAGCGCAGTGTTTGCACCCCTTGCGGGGTTGCAAGCAAACACATATCGGCTTTTTGAAATGCAAAAATGCCCACGGTCACCACGCCTGGCCATTGGCTGATGCGCGCCTCTTGCGCCAAAGGCTCTGCGAGTTTCAATCCATGCACATCCAAAATATGCTGGCCGTTATCAGTCACCAGCACCTGCCCCTCGCGCATGCGCAAAACAGCTTGTCCTCCCATCTGTGCGAACTCGCGAATGATTTGAGGCACCGCCATAGGAATAACTTCAACGGGCAAGGGGAAGGTACCCAACACATCAACCCGCTTGCTAATGTCGACGATGCACACAAACTGATCGGCTTGGGCTGCCACTATTTTTTCTCGGGTGAGCGCAGCACCCCCACCTTTGATCATGCAGCCCTGGCCATCGATTTCGTCTGCACCATCGATATAAACAGCCAAAGACTCAACGTGTGACAAATCGACCACCTTGATGCCCAAACTTTGCATGCGCTGGGTGGAGGCCACAGAGCTAGAAACCGCGCCAAGAATAGGAATACCGCTTTGGGCTAAAG